>NZ_JBQKDO010000007.1:0-98613 GCF_052121795.1 Collinsella sp. LCP19S3_B7 | reverse complement strand
ACGGTGAGCCCGGCGCCGCGAAGCGCCCTGGCCCTCTCCACCATTCTCCTACTGTATGCCATGCGGACTCCGTTCCGGACCTCAACGGTCCAACTTTTTGTCCGCAGTCCCATGTCTAGAACGAGATGCGCTTTCCCAATGGATGCTGATGCGGAAATTGCGTCCCGGAATTCACCTTCAGAGTGGGATGCGATTTCCAGTTGAGCCTCGATTGGGAAACGACGTCCCATTCGCATAAAGACGGGCGGCTCGGATGTTGGTCCGAACCGCCCGTTTGGCATGTTATGTCAAGGCATTTAACCCGTTACGTAATACCAGACGACGCTGTCACCGTTGGAGAGAGCGTAGTTGCTGCAAGCCGTGTTGGGCGTTACGCCGTTGACAGAGTACATCCAGCCGCTTGTAACACCGTGCTCCTTCTCGGCCAGGCCGCCGATAGCGGCGACATACGTGCCGTACGATGAGCCGTGCGCATTTACGGAAAGGCCCAGTGCACACAACGCATCGTAGGCCGTAGCGCCCTCGTTGAAGGTGAACGTACCGCCAGAAGACACCGGGTTACCCACGGAACTCGACGTCACTGAGACCGTCACAGTAATGTAGCCAGGCTGCTGCGAGCTGCCCTGATTGCCAGCAGAGGCGCTGTCGCCGTTGGATGCAGACCCACCGCCGGCCGCCGAGCCGCCGCCCGAAGAGGAGCCGTTTGAAGAACTCGATCCACCAGCGGATTCGGAGCCCTGTCCGGCAGACGCGTTGTTGGACTTCTTGCCGCCCTTGTCTTCGGACTTCTTCTCTTTCGAATCCTTGTCTGACTTCTCGTCCGAAGACTCGGAAGCGTCCTTGGAATCCGATGCATTCGAGTCCTTGGACTCGGAGTCCACAGCGTCAGAAGACGAGGAGCCCGCTGTCTCCGTCTTGCGAGAGGCGATAGAGCCAGAGTCGGCAACGCTCCTCCCCGCCACGGCCCGAGCGATCCAATCGATGGACCAGGCGCCGCTGGCGGAAGGGTGAACAAAGCCCAGCGAGACGACAATCAGTGCGATGCAGACGGCCGTCAGAGAGCCAAGTAGCGCCTTGCGCCGAGGGGCGGATGCCGCCGAAGCGGCGCCCTTTTGCTTAGCATCGTCGAGCTGAATAAACGACGAGTCGGGTTGCTTGGAGTCGGCATCCTGAGGTTTATTGGACACAGCTCTCACCTACCGACGCTTGGTAAACACGAACACGCCAATGACCGCAAGCCCGATCACGCCGGCCGCTACGCCGACAATGGCGAGCGGGTTGAAGCCAGACTCCTGTGCCGGAGCTTCAGCGGACTTCTTAGCGGTAGTCGCGGCAGCCGAGCCCGTATCGGACTTGGAGCTGGACTTGCTGGACTTCTCGTCAGACTTCTTGCCGTCCTTCTTGTCGGACTTGTCGGAATCCTTCTTGGAATCCTTGCCGTCCTTGGTCTCGGTCGTGGTCGACGACACCGGCTTCTGCCCAGGCGAAACAGCGCCGCCGCTCTGCTGGCCGTTTGTGCCGTTACCGGAACCAGAACCAGCACCGGCATTACCCGAGCCGCCATTGCCGCCGTTGGAGCCAGAGCCGCCGTTACCGCCAGGGGTAACGGCATTCTTGGTCCACTTAGCGTAGAGCGTCATATCGGCCGTCACCGCAGCGCTAAAGTCATACGCCTTTGTGCAAGCCTCATCGGTATACCAGCCACCAAAGGTGTAGCCCTCACGCGTCGGATCGGCCGGCTTGGTGACGGTCGAGCCAGAAGCAGGCGTCTGATCGCCAGTCGCAGAGCCGCCCCGAGCATCAAACTTAACGCGATGGGCCTGGGACTTCACACAGAACAAGTGACCTGAGTCGTTCGTGTAGTAAAGGTTGCCGAACTCGTCGCAGACAACCGACGCCATGCAGTAGTTTGCATAACCAGAACCGGGAACAAACACTTCGGTCGCCTCGGCATCGCCCAGCTTGTACATATACACGCCGCCGCCCGAAGTGTAGTTAGGCCAGTTTCCCTTGGCGCCATTTAGGGTGAAGTACACATATGTTTCACCATCGCGCGTGGAGACGAGCGGCGTGCTCTTCGATTCAAAGCCGAGCTCTTCGCCATCGGCTTTCGTAATCTGCCTCACGCTCATATCAGAAAGATCGATGATCGACAGCAGGCCCTTAGCCTTCCAATTGTTCGCAGTCGCACCGCAAATAAAGGCATATTTGCCGCTAAACACGGGCGTTGAAGTCGAGTATGGGGCAAACTGCACCTTCCCGGCCTCGGTAATAGAGCCATCCGAACCAATAGTCAGCTTGTGCAACGTGCCATCATCGCGCGTAACGGCGTATACATAGCCATCGTGGACGGTAAGCGCCGAGCGGATATTGCCACCAGATAGCTTAAACGAGGCGACAAGCTTCGACAGGTCGGCGGAATACACGCGCACCTGGCCGAAGTCGCTGCCGACAACGTAGTAGCCGTTGACCATCAGACCACCAGACCAGTAGAAGCCGCCATCGGTGACAGAAGCACTGCCGGCAACTGCACCCGTATGAATATTGATGCGCCTGACCGTACCGTTTTGCACGTCATTGCCGGACCAATAATCAAGGGTATTGATATAGACATAATCGCCGTCAACGGTCAGCGAAGACAGGTTCTGGTTCGTAAACGCATCGGAATACCAAAGCGTCTCAAACGTTTTCGCCGAAACAGCCTGCAGATAGCCACCGGAAAGCGGAATCAGGATGATACCCTGAGCAATAACGGGACGGCAGGTGCTATCCATGGAAGAGCCAAGTTCAAGCGATCGCACGACGGAACCCGTCTCGGGATCAACCTCGTTGAGGACCGCATTCCACGTCTTTCCATTCCACACCGAAGCGCCCGTGACAAGGTACACCTTTCCGTTCGCGACAATGGGGTCAGACGCAGAGGCGCTTGCGCCTGCCTTCTGCTGCTCTTCGGTTAAAAGGTTGAGCGCCCAGGAAGGCGTATCGGTCTTTGTCGTAGGCGTAAGGGCATCCGTTGCGGATCCCGAGCCACCGTTCGCAAAGCCATTCCATGCCGTATCGACATCGGGATGCTCAGCCCCAGGATTGGTGGCAGGCGCCGACGAAGGCTTCTGTATGCCATCGCCCTTAACGTAACGGAACTCGACGCAATCGCCGTTCTTAAGGCAATAGCTCGAGGCGCCGAAGTTCGCAAACCCATTGTTTACGTAAAACGACCAGAAGCTGTACGGCGCGGCGCTCGTTGTGCCCAGCACGCGGCCATCGGGCATCGTCGCACTCGTAAGACCCAAGGCGTTTGCCTCAAGGTTCGTACAACCGGCAGCCGTCATAAGCTGCTCGAGTACCGACTCGGCCGTCGTGTCATCGTCGGCGGGAAGCGTAAGCTCGGTCAAGGGCACCACCGGTTGCTCGGTGTAGTTGCCGTCGGCATCACTTGCGGAGACGCCCGTGACCTTGGCCGTCACCGTAATGGTCTTGCCCTCGTTCGGGTTGTCGAGCCCCGTCGTTCCCTTGACGTTTACCGTCGCAGAAACATCCAAGCCGGCAAGCACCGCGTAGTCCGAATTGTCGGGATAGCGCTCGGCATAACGGGCAAAACGCTCACTCTTCAGACGGCCGCTAATCGTGACTTTCGTGTTGTATTCGGGCTGAGTGAGGATAAGGTTCTCATGTGCGATAACCCTCGGTTTGCTTGACTTGAGCAAACGATAGGTGTTCTCCGTGCCGCCGGGGAGGTCGCTGAACACGAAGCCGTAATGTCCCGCAGCCTCTTCGGTGGAATAGCACCAGTTAACGCCGAGTCCTTGGCCATACACCTTAAGCGGTGCATGCAGGCTTCTCGTTACATTGGAGGCATCCTGGCCGTCAAGAATACCCTGAGAGAATGTTGACTTTGCAAGGCTCAGGTGGAACAACTCGGCATTGAGCTCGTCCTGATTCTGCGGAGAAATCGCAAAGTCGAGGGTCCTGCTTGCCGTGACTTCGGCGTTGGACTTATCGGTCACCGTAAGGGTGACTTTGGTCTTCGCTGCCTCGGCGCCAGGCAGCGGCTGATAGACCGTACCCTTGTAACCGTTAAACGTGATGTCATCGGTGCTGGCGGAGTACTCGACCTTGTAGTACTTGCCGTCCACGCCGAGCGTGCTCGTGCGCGGCATCTGCAGGTCGGCGGTCAGGCCGCCCTTATCGGCAACCGTTTTGGTGCCGTAGTACTTGATATTGTCGTAGGTAAAGGCCGCATCGACCTTTGCCTGCAGGTCGTCCTTGTCGGATGCAACCTTATCGGGGTCGCCCTTGACGGTCACCGTGAAGTCGTGCGATCCGGCAAGCTTGATGTCGCCATTCGTAACCGTAACCTTGGCGGTCAGCGTCACGTCTCGGTCGCTCGATGCGCGCGAAACCTTACCCGTCTTATCTTCCCAGCTATAACCAGAAACAAACAGGCGCTCGGTGTCGGAGCTTGTCCATTCAACAGAGAATTTCTTTGCGGAACCCGCCTTGTACGGAAGCGTGACATTTTGGGTCACGCCATCGGCGGACTCGCCCGCCGCGTAGCCAATCTGCAGGGATTCGGCAGCACTGTCAAGAAGGTCTTGCAGCTTAGCCTCGTCCCAAGCAACCTGCACCGTCTTGCTGGGCTGGTAATACACGGTCTTGCCATCGCGCGACAGCTCAAACTCGACCTTAGCACTACGCAGGTCGTCGATGTTGAAACCGGTGTAATTGTTGGGGTCGATGTAGAAGAAGGTCACATCGCCGTTGGTCTTACCCTGAGCGTCGGAGATGCCAACCCTCGCCTTGGTGTCCTCAGCGTTAAAGCGCACGCCACCCTTAGAGACCTTAACGTCAACGTCGGCAAATCCCAGATCGGCAAGCTGCGCCTTCAGAACATCGTTGACGTTGCCGCCCTTGGCGCTGTAATCAACAGCGACCTGCTTATTGGCATCGTTGAGCTTTTGGACTGCAGCCTCAAGCGAGCCCGCGGCGATAACCTTGTTGGCGGAGACGAGCTCGACCGTCGAGCTACCGCTCGTGGCGACAGCCTTCAGATACTTGCCCGCGGCAGAAGCCGAGACCGTCGCCTCGGCGCCCGACATATCGGACAGCAGCGTCCAGTCGGCCGTCGGAGCCTTCGCATCATCAGCTGCATACCAGGCAACAGTCGCCTGAGTGGTCACGTCAATGCCGTTGGTGGTCGAACCGTCAGCGCGCTTGGCCTGCACCGTCGCCTTAACGTTATCGCCCGAGACGAGATGGATCGAATCGCTATTAATCTGCGGGTCGGCAATCACGCGCAGCAGGTTATACTCCCCCGCCGCCGTGACGTCATCGGAGGAAACCCACTCGACGGTGTTGTCGAGTGCGCACGCCGTGAGTTTGATGCGCTTGCCGACGAGTGAATCGTTGAGCGTCAGCGCGCCGGTCTCGGCGTCAATGCCTTCGGTGAGTTCCGCCCAGTCCGAATCGCCCTCACCCTTGGCATACCAAGCGAGCGTGAGCTTAGCGTCCTCGGGCAGATCGGAATCGGACCAGCTCGAAGAACCAGGGATCTTCACGCGTGGAGTGAGCACTGAGCCGACGGAGAGCGTCGTCGAAGACGCCTCGTTGGGCGCAACGGACTTGAGTTTGTACTGACCGGCAAGCGTCACGGGGCCAACGGGGTCGACGGACTGCGTACCGCCGTAGGTGCTCTTCTTCTCGGTGCTCTTCACCGAGTTCTTGCTCGTGGCGATCACACGAATGTACTTGCCCACCATTTCGTTGGTCGGCGCATACGTCGCGGAGTCGGTCGCATCGGGAATGTTGACGAAGTGACTGTCGTAGGAGCTCTTGTCGTTGGAGCACTGCCACTGATAGTGGACCGTGTCCGTCGCGGAGACGTCGGTGTAGGAGTTGCCCTTGGTCGCCTTCGCGGTCAGAACGTTGCCTGCGGCAATCTGACCAGATGCCAACGCACCCTCAACCGTCACACCGTAAAGCTCAACAGAGCCGGCCTCGACAACGAGCACAGCACTCGACTCCTCGTCACCAAAGCCGCCGTTAGCACATGCCATGACATACTTACCGGCATAGGACGCATCGGGTGCAAAGGTATTGGTGGCCGCGCCATCGATCTTCGTCGTGCACGTCTTCGCCGTATCGCCGCAGTACCACGACCATGCAACGTGCTCGTTGGCGGTCACATCACCCGAAGCCGCATTAGCGGTCGCCGTGATGGCCTCGCCTGCGTTGGCCTCGCCCGTCTTGTCGAGCTTAACGCTCGTGATGTTGACGGAGCCGGCAGCACCGATAAGGCTCGAGCCCTTGGTGGTGTAGTCGCTGTTGCCAATCTTTGCGGTAATGTAGCAACGAACCGACTTGCCCTCGTAAGGCGCGAGCTTCAGAGTGCTGGACGTCGCGCCCTCGATATCGGTGTAGTCGCCGCCCTTTTTATCCGCAACCTGCCACTGATAGTTCAGCTTGGACGCATCGATGTACTCAGAGGCGCCCTTCTCTTTAGCGAGGGCTTGGACAGTATCGGCGGCGGTGTAGACGTAGGTTCCCGAGATCGAGCCCACGGGGGCCAGAATGGCGGAGTAGATGACCACAGCACCGGCCTTTTTGAAGGGACCCACGCCATAGCCGGCCCACGAGTTGCCGAACGAGACATCGTTCGCGCCCGCGTTCGCGGACACCGATACGTAGCAGCCCTCAAGGTCGTCGGTCACCGTGAGCGTAGGGCCGGACTCTCCTTCGATGGTCTCCCACGTGGTCGAGCTGCTGGGTGCCGAGGCGCCCTTGTACTTCTTCCAGGTGTAGGTGACCTTAGAGTTATCGACGTAGGTGGGGCTGTAGCTCGAGCCTGTGTACGCCTTAGCCGTGAGAGTCGCCCCAATCTCCGTGGATGATGCAGTCAGCTCGACACCTGCGAGCTTGACCGCGCCGGCCTTGAGCACAGCATCGGAGGTCGTCGCATCGACGTCATTGACGCCCGCGTTGGCAACCACCTTGAGATACTTGCCGGCGAGGTCCTCGGGCACCGTAAAGGTCGCCGACGTTGCGCCTTCGATTTTGGTCCAACCAGAGGATTTATTCGTCGATTCATACCAGGTATAGGTCGCCTTGGTGTCGCTTGAGGCGGGCGTGTTGTACGCAGTGTACGGCGTAGCGGTCAGCGTGTCGCCAACGGCGGGAGACGAGCTGCTCAGCTTGACGGAGTAGAGGTTTGCCTGCCCAGCGCCCAGCACCGGACCGGGAATGTAATTGGCATTGATGCCCGAGCCATAAGAAACGGAGGGGCCGTAATAGTCCTTGCCACCCGCCGTCACCTTACAGATGAAGTACTTGCCCACCATGGCGTCGGTGACGGTGAGGGACTGCTCGTGGCCAACGACCTCGGTGTAGTCTGAGACATTGTTGCTAGCCTTAACCGTACCGGCAAGCCAGGTGTAGGTCCAGGTGCCGGGGTTAGTGACGGAGCTGTAGCCCTCGTACATATTAGCCCAGAGCGTATCGCCCGCATTGAGCGCGCCGGACTTCGTCGAATACGACTTGTCCTTATCCTTGGAATCCTGAATGAAGACCTTTGCCTCACCGGAAAGCGTTGTGGCGGACGCGGCGGCAACGGCGTTCTTCTGCTCCGAGGCAGCAGGCGTCGCAGCAGAGTTCTCGGACTCAGTCGCGTTGTCTGCGGCGGTGTCATCGCCATTCGCGGCACTCGCGGTTGCGCCCTGATCTGCGTCGGCGCCATCGGCAGCAGCGCTCGCCGCCGCACCGTTCGCACCGGTATCGGCAGCAGTGCCCTCGTCGGCCGCCGCGCCCTCGCCGCCCGTCGCAGCCTGAGCCACAGACTCGGCAATGCCCTCGGCGCCCTCGGCCCAAAGTTGCGCCGGCGTGGTGCCAAAAGCCATGGCAAAAGCCAGGAACGCCACCAGACCGCGCTTGGCTACGCCGCGGGCAATCGCTCCATGACGACGCCACGAGGCGCGCTGGCGCTCGTCCTCAAACATATCCATTTGTCTCCTATTGTCTGAACGTGGGGCATTGCCCAGCGGCTGCCCCACGTCATCGCGCACATTGCGCTCGAGTACCCCCATCGGGGTCCCCCCTTCCCTCCAGAGCCCAACGCGTACCGGCGGCATGCGCCGCGGCCGCGTACAAGATGGGAGGCGATCCGACTTAACCTTACCGGCCCGGGCACGCCGTCCGATCTGCGACGCGACCATCCCGGGCCAAGAGGAATTACGGTTACTGGTACAGCCGGGGACTTGCACCCCGATTCTCCCAAACGCGCAGGAAAACCGCGCATTCGTGCGTCTCCGCACCACCATCTAGGCCATCGATTATTACTGTCAATATGGTAACACGCAAAAGGGCCCCGCACACAGGCGAAGCCCAAGGTAAAAGCTATGGTTTGCGATAGGAGAATGCGGTGACGGTCGCAGTCTCTACCGCTTGCCGCCGTGGCTGTTGCGCCAGATCTCGCGGCCCAGCATCAGCGCCAGCGCCAGCGCGCTCACGTAGCCCATAAAGCCAATGACCGGAATACCGAATACAACCGGCTCGATGCGCGCGTAGTACACCACCGACGAGCCGATAAACAGGCCGGCAATCACAATTGCCATCGACATGCGGTCGACAATTCCACCCAGCTGTCGCAGCGCCTTATCGCTGCTCATGATCTGCGTGTTCACCTTAAGCTGGCCGCGCGTGAGCATGCGCGACGCCAAGCCCAGATACTCGGCCGCCTCGAGAGAGCCTTTTGCCGCGCGATAGCTGCTCGCGGCAAGATCGCGCCCCATTTCGCGGACGCGCGCATAGGTGCTCTTCTCGTTTTTGATGTGCGTCTGAATGATCTGGATCATGTTGACGTTGGGCATGTACTCGGTCAGCAGACCCTCGAGCGTCACCATGCCACGGGCGAACATCGTCACCACGCTCGGCAGCTCAACGTCGTTTTTGCGCGCCAGATTTAACAGCGAGGTCAAAAACTCGCCAATATCCAGGTCCTTAAGGTCGAGCCCTGCAAAGTCGGCGACGATAAAGTCCAAGTCGGACAAAAAGGCCGAATGGTCGAGCTCGGCAGAGTCGCCGCGCGTCACGGCAAAGCGCATAAGCGAATCCTTGAGCTTGGGAACGTCACCTTCGGCCACGGCGAAAATCATGTCCTTGACGATACCGCGGTCGTGACTCGACATGCGCCCGACCATGCCCAGGTCGATAAAGTAGACGATGCCGTCTTTAAGGATGATGTTTCCCGCATGCGGGTCGGCATGGAAAAAGCCATCGTCGAGCACCTGCGTCGAATAGTCCTCGACGATCGCGGCGCCAATCTTTTCCAAGTCATAACCCTCGGCCTCAAGGCGCTTGGGGTCGGCAATGGAGATGCCGTCAATGTAGTCCATGACCACGACGTGTTCGGTGCAAAGATCCAAGTAGGATTTGGGACACGAGACGCCATGCACGCTTTTGTGGAAGTCATAGAAATCGTTGAGGTTTTTGGCCTCGGCCAAAAAGTTGGTCTCCTCGCGAAACGAGGTCCACAGCTCTTCGACCACGCCATGCAGGTCCACAAACTGATCAGTGTTGACGAACTTGGAAACGATGCGTACCACCGAACGGATGATGTCGATATCCTGAGCCATCACCTGCTGCGCGCCGGGGCGCTGCACCTTAACGGCCACGTCCTCGCCAGTCACCAGACGGGCGCGGTGCACCTGCGCGAGCGACGCGCTACCGAGCGGGTTGGGGTCAATCGCGTCGAATATCTGCCCCAGGCGCTGGCCGTATTCCTCTTCCAAACAGCGGAGCACTACCTCATACGGCACCGGCTCTACGTCGGAGCGCAGACGGCGCAGCTCGTCGCAAAACCGCTGCGGCAAAATCTCGGAGCGGTTAGCCAGAATCTGCCCCATCTTAACGAACATGGGGCCGAGCTCTTCGAGCAGACGACGCAGGCGCACCGGCGTAAGGTTGTCCCACACGCGGTACTTTTTGATCAGGCGAACGATCTGCCCAATGCGTTCACGACGACCTGCCGGCGTGAGCTGGTATTCCTCGTCCGGCGCCATCGCGTCGGGCTCCTCAGGGACCATATCGACAGCGCGCGGCTTCTTGCGAGCGCCCGAGACGGCGGCCTCGACCTCGTCGACAACCGCCGCCTCGTCACCCAAGGGATCTTGATTGCTGTAATCGGTGGTGGAATCTGCCATCTGCGCTGCTACTCGGCCTCTTCGGCATCCTCTGCGTCGTCGGGCTCAACGGACTCGACGGGCACCGAGGTCACGTTGTCCTCGACCGAATCGACGATGTCGCGCACATGGGCCAAAAAGGCCGTGCGCTCGGGGGCGGTCATGACGCGCACGCGGGCGAGGATGAGCTCGTCGAGCACGCGCTGGGCCGCAGTCTCGCCCTGCATGCCCAGGCGCTCGGTAAGGTCGGAGATGGTACCGCCGGCCTGCTCGAACATGTCGGACACGCTGCGGGCGATATCGGGGGTGCCGGCGTCCTTGCGCACCTGCTCGCCCTTGGCATTGAGGTCGTCGAGGACCTTCTTGCCGCCCTCGACGGCAACGGCGGCGGCACCGAAGCCCACGTTGATGGCACCGTTAACAAGCTGATCGAATTTCATAACCATGGTTGGCTCCAATCGTGAACAACTTCATTGGCCTACTTGTACCCAAGATTGAGCAAACGACACAAAATCGTTTGTCACCGGGATAGAAATCGAGCGAGGCAAAGCCTTTGACGGCGTTTGCCCCGCTCGCTCGTTACAAGGCTATCTTTACCTAATGTTATCGTTCATCGCGAAGGAATTCTTCATGGCGCAGCTCGTGGTGTAGAGCACCTTGCCCAACAGGGCATCGGTCTCCACGCGCACAAGCTCGGCAAAGGCCTCGTTGGCGCGGGCGAGCTCGGCGGGCACCTCGGCCTCGGGCAGTACGGCTACAACGGCGTCGACGTCGTGAATCTGCTTGTGGCCCATGCCGCCGACCTTCTCCTGATAATCCTCGACCGCGCGACCGCACTCATGGAAGCGGACATCGGCCAAGGCGCCAATCAGGCGATTCGCCCAATAGAAATTCTCGGACGTCACGCGAGCCTGCGTGTCGGCATAGTACTCGGGCATGGTCTCGACATTGGCGTACAGTGGCACGAGCGCGTTAAACGAGTTAGAGCCAAACGCCATCCACTGCACGGCGCGATACGCCGGCTGGGCATAGGGGCGCAGCTGCAGCACGGCGAGCTGGCTGTTGCGGTTGATGCCGATGGGACGATAGGCGCCGCGTGTGGCGGGCGTGCCCTTGCTGCCGTAGCAGTCGTACTCCGTGCCCTGGTAGTGGCTCGAGAGCACGTACTTGATGTCCTCGAGGGTCACCTTGCGCTCGGGCACGCGACTCCAGGGAATGTCGTCGCTCTCGGGCGTGTAGTCGGCGTCGGGACCGTCCCACACATCGCTGGGGTTGAGGCAGCGCTGCATGTACCAGGCGCGCGGTGTGTTGTAGACGTGGTCGCTGTCGCTGTGCGAGCCAAAGGCCTCGCGCGGGTTAAAGACCGCGGCGGGACCGTCGCCCTTAACGCCCAGCGTCAGGTCCAGATGCCACTCGCCCATCCAGGTGCGTAGGTCGGCCGAGCACATGTGGTCGACCTGCGCGCCCTCGGCGTCGTCCAAGTCAAAGCTGTCGATACCCAGCTGGTTGGGCATGGTCACATAGGCGTCGTCGGGTACGCGCTTGGCGATCCAGTGGTGGCCGCCGATGGTCTCGAGCCACCAGATCTCGTCAACGTCACTAAAGGCGATGCCGTTGTTCTCGTAGGTGCCGTAGCGCTCGAGCAGGTCGCCCAGAATGCGCACGCCGTCGCGGGCGGATTTGGCGTATGGCAGCACCAGGGTCACCATATCCTCCTCGCCCAAACCACCGGGCTGCGCCGGCACATAGCCGTCCTCGCCCTCGTTACCCTTGGCGGGCACGTAGTCCACGAGCGGATCGGCGCCGCGGACGCGCTCGTTGGTGGTGAGCGTCTCGGTTGCGGACATGCCAACATTGAGCTCGTTGAAGCCGGCCTCGGCCCAAATGCCATGACCCGGGACAACGTCGGGGACGCTTGTGTAACGCATGGGATTGTCGGGCAGCTCAACGGTCAGGTGGCTCAGGACACTCGTGTAGACACGCGGCTGCTCGTCGGGATGCACTACGCGCATGCGCTTGGGCTCAAACACCCCATTGGACGAGTCCTCGTTGCGGGCAACCAGCGTCGACCCGTCGTAGCTCGCGTTCTTACCGACCAAAATCGTTGTGCACGGCATGCGCATCCTCCTTGAGCGAAAAAATCAAACGGCAACAGTGTATCGCTTCGGTGCAAAAAGGGCGAAACCACAGCCTCGGCAGTCCCCGTGGTCAAAAGCCTATTTCGATGTGTGCTCGGCCGCTTCGATCACGTGTTTGGCGAGAATCGCGGTGGTCACAGCCCCCACGCCGCCCGGCACGGGTGTGACGGCGTTAACGATTGGCTCCGCAGCATCAAAATCGACGTCGCCGACCAGCTTGCCGGCGGCCTCGTCCCAGTTAATGCCCACATCGATGATCGTCTGACCCTCGCGAACCGCATCCGCGCCAATCGTGCGCGCGCGCCCAACGGCCGCAACCACAACATCAGCCGCACGACACTCGGCAGCAAGGTCGCACGTATGCGTATGGCACGTCGTCACCGTGGCATTGCGAGCCGTAAGCATGGCGGCAACGGGACGGCCAATCACCAGAGACCGACCGACGACCGCGACCTTGGCCCCATCCAGCTCAACACCGTAATGGTCCAGCAACGCCAACACGGCCTCGGCCGTGCAAGGAGCAAAGCCCTCGCCTCGCCCCGAAAGCGTGGTAAGTAGCGAGGCCGGCGTCATGGAGTCGACATCCTTGGCGGGATCGAGTGCCGCGGCAACCGCATCCTCGTCAATCCCAGCGGGCAGCGGGCGAAACACTAGGCAGCCATGAACGGCGGGGTCGGCATTGATGTCCTTAATAGCCGCCAGCAGCTCATCCTGCGAAGCATCGGCGGGAAGCAAAACGCGGCGAGCCTCAATGCCAGCCTTTTCACAGCGCTTGAGGGCGCCGCGCTCGTATGATAGATCGTCCTCGCGCTCGCCCACACGAACGATGGCCAGCGTCGGCACAACGCCGCGTTCGCGCAGGACGGCGCAGCGAGCAGCGAGCTTCTCGGTCAAAGCACGGGCAACGGGAGCCCCTTTCAGCAGCTCTGCCATGGCTATCCCCTCTTCCTGGCTGCGTCGGCGGCACGGCGCGCCAGCGCATCGGCACGCGGCAGCCACGTATCGAGCAGCTCATCGCACGCCGCCTCGAGCTCCTCGGCGCGCGCCCGGTCTTTCATAGACGTAGTGTTGGCAAAGAGCGTCAGACTCGCGCCCTGCATGGCGGCGCGGCAGAACACGGCACCGCACGCCACGTCGGACAGCAGCTGGCGCGAACCCTTGTCCGCCATGTCCTCGAGCAGCGCCAGCGCGCGCCCGCAGGCATCCATAATGCGATACGGTGGCATAGCCGCCACGTGCAGCGCATCCTGAATCGCAGCCGGTCGAGCCGGATCCTCGCGCGAAATACCGTACGCCGCGGACACCTGCCCGTAGGCACGAACGTCCTCGGCGACCAGGTCCACAAGCTCCTGGGCCAGCTCATCAGCCTGAGCAAACGCGCGCGTCAGGTCATCTGCACGATCAGCAAGCGCAGGGTTCGTCGCCCCGTAGCGCGCGACCATCCCGCAAAGCGAGGCTCCCAGCGCGCCCACAAAGGCGCTCGCGCTGCCACCGCCGGGAACCGGCTCGCGCGCGGCAAGTGCCTCGGCAAACCCTCGGCAGGTTTTATCCATCATCTCTTGGCTCATACGCACGCACCTTCAAGTCATATAGATCGGTCGGGCGGCAACCGCCGGCCAACTGTATCGATCAAGTAATGGTGCTAAGTCTAGCCCATAAGCACATGAGCGTCAGCGCATCTGGCCATCGCGGATTTCTATGACACACGATAGGCGTCGGCACCGCAAGCATGGGACACATGGCCCACCCGAGCGAGCCGCCCGCGCGTACAGTAAAGGCAGGTAATCCATGGGCGGTTACAGATGAGGAGACACGACCATGAAAAAGAAGGCCTTTGAGATTGTCACCCTCTGCATCAGTCTCTTTGCCGCGGTTGCCCTGGTGGGTTGCGGCGGAAGCGGTGGCGCTACCGGCAGTGGCGGTGGCGGCGGCGCGGAAAAGCCAGCCGTGGATATGCGGACCGACTTCATTTGGTTTAAGGTCGAGGTCCCCGAGGGCGTCGAGATCACCGACGTCGCTGGCGACACCGCCGATAGGGCCCAGTTTAAGTTCACCGAGAGCGAGCACGCCAGCGATCGCTTCATCCCTGTCTTCGACTCTGACAAGAACGCCGACGAGCTGTTCGACTACGAGGCCAAATGGAAGGCCAACTCCGGATGGACCGAGAGCGACCCCGTTAAGTACAACGGCAAGACCTGGCGCAGCGCCTACTTTACGCACTCGGGCGGTGTGACGACCGAGTACTTCACCGACGTTGACGGTGGCAGCGTGTATGTGCGCATCGACAACGTCGAAGAGCACAAGGACGCTGTCGAGACCATGATGAAGTCCCTGGAGTTTGCCGATGATATCGCCGAGGCAAAGACCGAGGCCATGGACGTTAAGCTCGACGATATCGAGATCAAGCGCTAAAGCTCCAACGGCATGCAGCGGCGCCGTTTTAGCTCAGCCGGGATGCAAGGTGCGACTCCTTGCATCCCGGTTTTTTTGTGTTCGAAAGCGCCCGGTCACATCACCATATTGAACACGTTGACGAATTCCTGCGCCTTCGCGTGGCTGCTGAGGCCAAGGTGCAGGCGGTCAACAGCCGGCTACTGCGCCTCTGTTGTCCCTAGCATTTCATTCTAGTAGCCACGAGACCCTTTCTCGAAGACCTCCGACGACGTCGCAGTTTCTGTCCCCGCCAGGCTTTATGATAATCGCCATTAGCCAGCCTTAGCCATTAAGCAGCATCCCTCAAGAGGAAAGTGGGAGATACGAATGGGCACACCAAAACCGTCTTTGCGCGACTGCATCTATGGGCTTGCCGTCGGCGACGCGCTGGGCGTTCCCTACGAGTTCAGGCCCCGCGGCACGTTCAAATGCACCGACATGATTGGCTATGGCACGCATGGGCAACCCGCCGGCACCTGGAGCGACGACACATCTATGACGCTTGCTACCTGTGACTCGATTAGGGAGCTCGGGCATATCGACACCGCGGACATGCGCGACAAGTTCGTAGGCTGGATTGCCCGTGGCGAGTATACGATCGACGGTGTTTTCGATTACGGCGGCACGACCGCTCGAGCCCTGCGCACCGGCAAAGGAGGCTCCGGCGAGCGCGACAACGGCAACGGATCGCTCATGCGCATCGCGCCCCTGGCGTTTGTCGACGCGACGGACGAAGAGATCTGCGAGGTCTCCGCGATAACGCACGCTCACAGAACGTCAACTGAGTCATGCATCATATTTGTTGAGCTGATGAGAGACGTGCTGAGCGGCGCGCTCCCCGAATGGGCACTCTGTCTGAAAGATGTACCCGAGCACGAAATCAGATCCGGCGGCTTCGTGCGCGACACGCTTAAGGCAGCCACCTGGTGCTTCGTCAACACCAGCAGCTACGAGGATTGCGTCCTTGCCGCCGTCAACCTGGGCGACGACACCGACACCACCGCAGCCGTCGCAGGTGCCCTCGCCGGCACGGCATACGGTATCGAGGCCATCCCGCAGGAGTGGATCGACACCCTGCGCGGTAAAGAGCTGATTGAGAGCTGCTTGTTTTAGATCGCGGCGGCAGCAGAAACAAGCTAGGAGGCATCATGGAGAGGAAGACTGCACACATAGATGAGTTCCAAGTGGACGAGCACGAGATTCCGCTACTCCCAGCAGGGCTGAAGGAGGAAGGAGACCTCTATGTCCTCCCCGACGGGCGTTATCTTCCCTGCGGAGTCTACAAGACCGCGGACGGCGACTTGCTCCTTTATGAGCCATCCGAACTTAGTTTCTTCGGGCAGATGACTACCCAATTCAAAGAGAGCTATAGGTTTGATTGCCCGTTAGATCGACATTGTTCCAAACCAGGGGATGGGTGGAGAAGGGGGTCATAGAAAAGGGCCGGTTGCAGCCGGCCCTTTAGACATTAGCACCTGCGTTGTCCGCGTCTCCGAAGTTTAAGCACTGAGGAGCGGGTTCCTCGGCACACCTTGATTTTACCCGGTGGGGCGGCTCTTTTGCAGCCGTCCCACCGTTTATTTAGATCTACTACGACGGACAGCTCGCACTACTGCGTACTGTCCCGTACCGCCCCCCTACTTCCCAAAGATCGCGCCAAACAAACCCTTGCGTTTGGGCTTTTCTTCTCGGTAGGAGCCCTCGGCCGCCGCCACCTGCCGCGGCTGTTCACCGCCTCCATGGCGCACGATCTGGTACAGAAACGGCGATTTAACGTATTTGACCTCGATGGGCGTGGCGTGCACGGTGCTTTCGCTCGACAGCATCACGTTGGGATTGAGCGGTGCCACCACATGTGTCTCGCGCTTGTCGCTAAACACTACCGCGGCCGCGCGGCCCGTCTGGCCGTTTACGGCAATGCGCACCTGCTCGCCATCGCGGCTGTCCGACGCGGGACGGTCGACAAAGTAGACCGGCACCATCACCAGGCCGTCCTTATGCTTGCGGGCCTTGCGCGCCCACGTGCGGATACTCTTTTTATTGAGCCCCAGCACCGCCTCGGCATCGTTGCCGGCAATGTCGAGCGCCAGCTTATCAATGACCACCTGGTCCTTGGTAGACGCATCGACGGAGACAACGCGGAAGTCGCCTTCCTGCATGGCGGGATCGAACGGCCCAACCTTGGCAAAGTCCCACGGCTCCAAAATGCCCATAAGACGAACGTCCAGGTAGTTTGCCCGCGGATATGCCCAGTCGAGCACCTCGTAGTACACCAAGGTCTCCTTGCTCAGCCCCTTGCCCGGGAAGGACGCCATCATGCGCAAATCCGCGAGCGCCATGGGAAAGTAGAAGAGCATCATGTCGTTTTGGATCGCGTCTTCTACATCGTGATCGGCAAAGGCTTCCGCATACTGGCGCACCAGCTGCAGCGCGTTGGCACGTGCCTGCTGAGGCGAGATTTCACAGGGAATACCCTGCTCGGGTACATACTCCGCACCAACGCCCATGGTCAGGCGCTTGCTAAAGGTACCGGGCTTGAGTAGGTCTGCAACGCCGATCTTATTGCCGCAGGACGGGCACTCAAACACGCGCTGCGTGGACTCGCCTTCGAAGGATGCGCCACAGAAGGGGCACGGGATGCTCACATGCGTAGCCTCTTGGAACTCCTGCGCCGTGCCGCGGTCCTCCCACAGTAGATGCTCCAGAACCGACTGGTTGCGCCAGTGCGCATGAAAGAAATACCTGTCGGGGTCCACCGGGCGCTCGAGCTGCGACACATGGGTGAGCTTAAGCAGCCCATCGACAACCGTCAGCGGCGCATGGCGAATGCCCAGGGCGCTCCTGGGCTCCCCCGCATCGGCCTGCCACGGAACGACCGTGCCGCAATAGGCGCACTCAAAGCTGCGTTGAGCCTGGTGCGAGTACATAGGGCCTCCGCAGTTTTGGCATTTAATGGCAAACATCTCGTCCATGGATACATCCTCCTTTACGCAGGGGCTGTCGTCATTAAGTATGTCGGGCAGGCAGGCACAAGCCCATACCCATGTGGCCCAAAATGGAGCACCCGGTCGGACAAAAAGCCCCGCTCGTTAGCTCCAGCAGACCATTGCTGCATTTTCTGAGCATCGGCGCACGGCGCGCCCATGCGAGCTACACTATCCCCTTAAACGAGGATGCGAGGAGGTACGCCATGCTATTTGTAAATCGGCTGGTACATACACTTGTTCCCGGCAGCGAGGGCGAGCCGGTCGATGCATCTTGTCGCACCAACGCGGGCTTTGCCGCAAGCCTCATCTGCATTGGCCTCAACATTACCCTGTGCCTGGCCAAGGGCATCGCGGGTCTGCTCGCCGGCTCTGTCTCGCTTGTCGCCGACGCCTTTAACAACCTCTCCGACGCCTCGAGCAACATTGTGAGCTTGCTCGGGTTCCGCCTTGCCAGCCGCCCGGCCGACGAAGGCCACCCCTATGGCCACGGCCGTTACGAATATCTCGCCGGCTTGTTTGTCGCCGTCCTCGTTTGTGCCGTCGGCATCAACCTGGTGCTCGAGTCCATTACCAAGATCATCAAGCCCTCCCCCACCGCCTACACGCTGGTCTCCCTAGCCGCCCTCGTCTTATCCATGCTCGTCAAATTATGGATGGCCGCATTCAACCGCGCGCTGGGCGACCGCATCGACTCGGAGACGCTCATCGCCACGGCGCAGGACTCCAAAAACGACGTCATCACCTCGGGCTCGGTCTTGGCGGCGGCGCTTATTTCGCAGACGACCGGCTTTGACCTCGATGGCTGGGCGGGCCTGGGTGTGGGCATCTTCATCTGCGTCAGCGGCATGGGCCTGGTGCGCGACGCCATCAGCCCGCTGTTGGGACAAGCGCCCGACCCCAAGCTCGTCCAGGAAATCCGCGACAGGATCATGTCGTACCCCCAGGTCTTGGGCACACACGACCTCATGGTGCACGACTACGGCCCCGGCCGTCAGTTTGCCAGCGCACACGTGGAAATGCCCGGCGAGGGCGATGCCTTTGAGCACCACGAGATCCTGGACACCATCGAACACGATATCAAACGCCAGATGGGCATCGACATCACGCTGCACTGCGACCCCATCGCCACCACCGGCGACGACCTGCGCAGCTGGGTCAAGCGTGGCGTCATGCAGATCGATCCCGCGCTCTCCATCCATGACCTGCACGAGCACGATGGCTTTGTGTCATTTGACCTGGTGCGTCCCGACGGCTTTCGCATCTCCGACGACGAGCTGTTGGAGCGCGTAACGCATATCGTGCACGAGCGCAGGCCCGATGCATCATGCGTTGTCACGTTTGACTCGGGTTTTAGTTCGCCCGACCGTCCGGCCGAGCAGTTGTAGCCCCGCTCCGCTCGGCCGCTAGTTTCCCTGCGCGCCCGAAATGCCATTTTGCAGGGCATCCCAGGCGTTCGTTGCCATATCGCCCAGGTTCTGTGCAGTATCGCCGAGATTCTGAGCCGTGTCACCCAGCTCTTGGGCCTTATCCCCAAGCTCCTGCGCCTTGTTGCTCAGGTCCTCCAGCGTGTTGGAGCTCGAGCTGTCCGTGGTGCCTTGGTCGCCGGACGCGTTGCTCGACGAGCCATCCTTGCGCGTGAGCTGAATCTCGAGGTTACCGTTGTTGTTATAGTAGGCAGATGTGACGACCCAGTTGGCATCGACGACGGGCGTCGAGCCGTCGTCGGTCAGAATCACGGCATTCGAAAGATCGGCCCCGCGCGACTTGAGGAGCTTCTTGGCGTTTGACCAGTACTGACCCGGGATATCGCTCAGGTCGACGGTGCCGGACTGGGCAGTCTCGGTCTGCTCGGCCGTGGTATCAGTCGTGGCGCCCCGCTTGTTGAGCATGCCCGACACGATGGCAAACACAATCGAAAGGGCAAAGAAAATCGCCAGCACGATAAGAATCTTCTTGATCACGCTCGACGAACGCGAAGGCTTCTTCTCCTCGTCCTCGCCATACTGGGGGATGGACTTGGGATACTCACGATACGGCTCGCGCGCATATCGGTCGCGCGACTCGTAGCGCGGTTGTGCCGTGCGCGGCATGTATGTCGTCTGCTGAGGTTGTGGAATGGGATTTTGCAGCAGGTCATCATAAGGGTCTACCGCCGCGTTGCCGTAGGGGTTCTGCGATGAGACACCATGCGGGTCCTGCGCCGCGTTTCCGTAATTCACAACGCGCGTGGGATCGGCCGACACCTGCGTCGTATCGGGGGCAGCGTAGCCGGGATTCGGCACGACGCGGGTCTCATCGGCGCCATTGCCCGTCCGCGAGGAGCCGTAGCCACCCATTACAGTCGTCTTGTCCTGGTCCATGCAACGTTTCCTTTCCGTCGCCCGTAAGCATCAAGTTATCCATGCATTCTACCCGCGCAAAAGCCTATGATGGACAAAGCCCGCCGGTATCTACAAGACATGCGCGGCCGACGGTCACAAGCGAATCGAGGATATGTCATGGCAAAAAGCAAGCTCATCAAGGACACGACGCGTGCCGAGCGTGAGGAGATCATTAAACTGGCGCTCGCTGGCTGCGGCAACGGCAGCTGCGACAACTGCGGCAGCTGCAGCTTGGGAGCAGGCGATCCGTACGGTACCTACCAGCCCTACATTGACGGCGAGATGGAAATCGCCGACATCAACATGATGGTCGCCGAGCGCAACGCCAAACTTTTCGGCCTCCAGCGCGGCTAACGACCTCTTCTTGGGCTGTGAACCATAAAATGCGCCCATCTACTACGTTTAACCCAAGGGTGCCAACCATAGCCATATTTGTGTTAACAAAACCGCAGGTAAACGTCTTGCCGGATTGTTAAAAAACGCTCCATGGTCGGTCCAACCCTGGCAAACGTAGTAGATGGGCGCTTTTCGTGGCGCGGCTGGCCCAGACAGCTTGTCTCGGAGCCAATTTGCATCAAAAAGTCCCCGGCGGCGCTGCGTTTTGCGCCACCGAGGACTGTTCAGTTCACCCCCTGTTGCTTTGCCCTGCTCGTTGGGCACATGCGTGGCGCAAGGATACTCAGGCGTCACATCCTGGCCGTTGGAATAGCTCGAATTTTGTAGTACGCCGACCTCGTCACCTGTTCCGAACGATACGGAGGAACGTAGCTATCGGTATAGGTACGCACAAAGCCCCGCCGGGCCTTGGTAGGCGCGGCGGGGCGGGCAAGCGGCTATGAGCAGCAGGCTTAGAACAGGCCGGTGATGTTGCCGTCGTTGTCGACGTCGATGTTCTCGGCCGCGGGAACCTTGGGTAGACCCGGCATGGTCAGAACGCTGCCGGTCAGCGCGACCACAAAGTGGGCACCGGCGGAAACCTTGAGCTCGCGCACGGTGATGCGGAAGCCCTCGGGCGCGCCCAGAGCCTTGGCGTTATCGCTGAAGCTGTACTGGGTCTTGGCGACGCACACCGGCAGGTTACCAAAGCCGTTCTCGCGCAGCTCGGCGAGCTGGCGCTTGGCAGCCGGCGTAAAGTCGACGCCATCGGCGCGGTAGACCTTGGTGGCAACGGCCTCCAGGGCGTCGGCCACATCGGCACCGTCCTCGTAGGCAAACTTAAGCTCGCTCGGCTGCTCAATCAGGCGCATGACCTCATCGGCCAGGTCGAGCGCACCCTCGCCGCCCTTAGCCCAAACCTCGGAAAGCTTAACGTTGACGCCGAGCTTCTGGCACTCGGACTCGATGAGCGCAAGTTCGGCCTCGGTGTCCGTCGGGAAGCGGTTGATGGCGACCACGCAGGGAAGACCATAGACGTTCTGGATGTTGTCGACGTGGCGCAGCAGGTTGGGCATGCCGGCCTTAAGGGCCTCGAGGTTCTCGTCGTTAAGGTCGGCCTTGGCAACACCGCCGTTGTACTTAAGCGCGCGGGCAGTGGCGACGACCACGACGGCGCTGGGGCGAACGCCCGTCATGCGGCACTTGATGTCCAGGAACTTCTCGGCACCAAGGTCGGCGCCAAAGCCGGCCTCGGTAATCGCGACGTCACCAAAACGCATGGCCATGCGGGTGGCCATGATGGAGTTGCAGCCGTGGGCGATATTGGCGAAGGGACCGCCGTGGACAAACGCGGGCGTGCCCTCGAGCGTCTGCACCAGGTTGGGCTTGAGCGCATCCTTAAGCAGCGCGGCCATGGCGCCCTGGGCCTTAAGGTCACGGGCGCGGACGGGCTCGCCGGCATAGCTGTAGCCGACAACGATCTCGCCCAAGCGCTCTTTGAGGTCGTTGATGCTCGTGGACAGGCACAGAATCGCCATGACCTCGGAGGCAACGGTGATATCGAAGCCGTCCTCGCGCGGCACGCCCTGGGCCTTGCCGCCAATGCCATCGATAACATGGCGCAGTTGACGGTCGTTCATGTCGACGACGCGCTTCCAGGTGATGCGCTTAACATCGATGCCGAGCTGGTTGCCCTGCTGAATATGGTTGTCGAGCATGGCGGCCAGCAGGTTGTTGGCGGCACCGATAGCGTGAAAGTCTCCGGTAAAGTGCAGGTTGATGTCCTCCATGGGGATGACCTGGGCCCAGCCGCCGCCGGCGGCACCGCCCTTGACGCCAAAGACGGGGCCGAGCGAAGGCTCGCGCAGGGCCACGGCGCTCTTGACGCCGCGACGGCGCAGACCGTCGGCCAGACCGATGGTCGTGGTGGTCTTGCCCTCGCCCGCAGGCGTGGGATTGATAGCGGTCACAAGGACAAGCTTGGCCTGGTGATCGGTCGGCTCGTTGAGCAGGGAATAGTCGACCTTTGCCTTGTCAAAGCCGTACGGAATCAGGTGCTTAACGTCGACGCCGGCGTTCTTGGCCACCTCGGTAATAGGCAGCGGCGTAACAGAACGTGCGATTTCGATGTCAGTAGGCATGGGCGGTCCTTTCGTTACCGGATGAGAAAAAGACCAATTCAGCATAGCACGGGCGCGCAATAGTAAAACGCCCATAACCGATGAACGGCGATATGTTTATCCAATGCCCAGCGATAGCCTAACAGCCCGCCAAAACAAAGCGCCCTAAACGGTAGGTTCAATCCCCAGGTGTTCAAAGGTGCGCAGGGTTGCCTGGCGACCCTGCGGCGTGCGAATCATCAACCCGCACTGCAACAGGTAGGGTTCGTAGACATCTTCGAGCGTACCCGGATCCTCGCCCACCGCGCTGGCAAGGGTCGTCAGGCCCACGGCACGGCCGGAGAACGTCTTGGCGAGCGTCTCCAAGATGCGAATGTCCATCCAGTCCAGACCAAGCTCATCAATCTCAAAGAACTCGAGCGCCTGACGGCAGATATCAAGCTCAATAGGACCGTTGCCGCGCACCTGGGCGTAATCGCGCACGCGCTTGAGCAGACGGTTAGCCAAGCGCGGCGTGCCACGCGAGCGTGAGCCGATCTCGAGTGCGCTGGGATGGTCTATTGTCACGCCCAAAATGGTTGCCGAGCGCGTCACAATCTGGGCAAGCTCCTCGACCGTGTAGTAGTCCAGGCGATACGAAATACCAAAACGGTCGCGCAGCGGGCCCGTGAGCATACCCGAGCGGGTCGTTGCCGCCACCAGCGTAAACTTGGGGATATCCAGGCGAATCGAGCGCGCCGCCGGGCCTTTACCGATAACGATATCGAGCGCAAAGTCCTCCATCGCGGGATACAGGACTTCCTCGACCGAACGGTTGAGGCGGTGGATCTCGTCGATAAACAGCACGTCACCCGGCTGCAAGTTGGTAAGGATGGCCGCCAGGTCGCCGGTGCGCGCGATGGCTGGGCCACTCGTCGTCTTAATCTGAGCGCCCAGCTCGTTGGCGATAACGGTGGCCAGCGTGGTCTTGCCCAGACCCGGAGGGCCCGAGAAGATCACGTGGTCGAGCGTCTCGCCACGGCTCTGCGCCGCCTCGATCAGCACGCGAAGGCTCTGCTTGATATGCTCCTGACCGCAGTAGTCGTCCAGGCGCTGGGGGCGCAGGGTACGGTCGACATCGAGGTCCTCGGGCGTTAGCTCCGAGCCCACCATGCGCTCGCCATGCGCCATGGATGCCGCCGGCGAGTTGCCGGGCGTCGCCCACAGGTCCTGAGAGTCATCGGCTTCCCACATCACGCATCCATTCCGAGTCGCTTAAGCGCCGCGCCGAGCAGATCCTCGACACGCATATCCTGCCCATCATACCCGCTCAGAGCGACATCGGCCTCCTGCGGGCTAAAGCCCATGGAAAGGAGTGCCGCACGGGCATCATCGATGGCCGAGGGAGCGGCAGCGGGCACGGGCATCGCAACCTGTCCGGGAATCACGTCGACCGGCACAAAGCCCTTATCCTTGGCAAAGGTACTCTTGAGCTCCAGAATGAGGCGCTGAGCTGTCTTTTTACCCACACCGGGTACCTTGGCCATGCCCTTGTCGTCCTCGGCCATCACCAGCGAATACAGCTGCCCCACGGTATAGGTGGAAAGCACGGCGAGCGCCAAGCGCGGGCCAACGCCCGAGACGGACACGAGCCGGTCGAACATTGTGCGCTCATCCTTTGAGGAAAATCCGAAAAGTGTCATGGCGTCCTCGCGCACCTGCATGCGCGTGTAGAGGCGGACCTCGCCGCCGGGCGTCGGCAACGTGGCCGCAGTGCTGCCCGAGATGCCGAGCTCAAAGCCCACGCCCGACACATCGACGATAGCAGAGCTCATCGTGGCCTCGACAAGCGTTCCGTGGAGCTGGGAGATCATCAGTATCCGGTTCCTCTCTGTTGATAGAACTCGCCGCCGGTAAGCGCTCGGGTGCGGCTGAGGTTAACGTGGCAGATGGCGCAGGCCAGGGCATCGGCGGCATGGTCGGGATGCGGGTCGTGATCAAGCTGCGTGAGCGTGCGCACCATGTAGGCGACCTGTCGCTTATCTGCGGCGCCGGTGCCCACAACAGCCTGCTTAATCTGCATGGGCGTGTATTCGCCAATCTCGAGCGCGCACTCCGAAAGCGCCACAAGCGCAGCGCCGCGGGCATGCGCCGTGGGGATGGCCGAACGAACGTTGGCGCCAAAGTAGATGCTCTCGATAGCAGCGGTATCGGGACGATAGCGTTCGACAACGCCCTTGAGGTCGCGGGCGATATGCGACAGGCGCACCGCGAGCGGACTTCCAGCACTGGTCTCGATGCAGCCATAGGCACGGCAGCGAACCTCGCCACGTCGCTCCTCGATAATCCCCCACCCCGTATGGGCCAAACCAGGGTCGATACCCAAGATAACCAAGCCAACCTCCCCTCGTCACAAGCGCAGCGCGAGGCAAGGCCCCACGCACTATTCACGAACGTCTGTTCTAGAATAACACAACAGCGACCGTATCTGGCAAGCAAGGTCGAACCATAGGTTGAGCATAAGTCAGCGAGCGAGTCCCTGCCGTGGCAAGGTGTCGCGAAAGAGGAGCGCCGCGTACTTCTGTACGCAAGCGACGGTTTGAGCGGCAGATGGCCCGGCAGGGGCTCGCGTAGCGTCGACTCGTTACGCGGTTTGGCAAAACCGCGTAACCTTGGCCCCATCCCCAGTTTAGTTCTGCGAGAAAAAAGGAAACTGACGGGGATCCACCGGCGGATGTGGCATCGGCGTACCCTGGGGCCCGCCCTGCGGTCCGCCCTGGCCGCCCATCATCCTTTCGATGGCGTCCTGGACCTCGCCCTCGAACTTTTTCATTCCCTCGTGCAAACGACGCTGACCGTCCTCAGAGCGCAGCTCCTCCATCTGCTCGGGCGAAATACCCAACAGCTCACCCAACAGACCCATCATCTCACCGCGCATGCGATCGCCCGTATCGCTATCGGCAAAGCGGCGCACTTCGGCGCGCGCCAGTGAATCAACCGTCATGCGCTCCTTGCCGTTGAGCCCCAAATCGGACCACGCAAGCATGTACGGCCAAGCGCGCTCGGCAAACGAACGGGCCGAAACGATCGGCGCCGTCGGCAACATGCGACGGGCAGCCTCACCCTGTCGAACGAGCATCAGCAGCAGCGAGCAGGCCTCAGGCTTGCCAGCGGCCATCGGGATGTCGTCGAAAGATCGATTGCGGTCCACGTGCGCCTCGAGCGCGCCATCGACCTCACCCGGCTCAAGCCCGCCGAGCAGCTGTGCCGCGCGGTCGAGCACATCGACCGGACCGTCGAGCGTCGAGAGCGCCTGCGCCAGCACTCGCTCCATACAATCTTCCACCGCGTTGAGCGTCACGAGCTCTTGGGGCACCACGGCAGACGTGCGGTTGCGCACGCGCGCCACAAACTCAAGCGTCGACAGGTACACATCGCCAAAGGGCGCAAAGTCGCCCTGGTAGCCGCCGGACAGTGCGGGCGCCGCTAGCGCGTACTCGGTCTTGGAGAGCGGGCTCAACGCCATGGCGCCCAGCTCGAGCGCCGTGTCCTCCAGCATCAGGCCCAGCGCACGCGAGCGCAGACGCTCGGCATCGCCCGCCGACACGTCGCGATCGAGCACACGCGCCGCATCCGGTGCATCGCGCTCGACGGTGCGAATGTGCAGGCGCTCGGCAATCGCGCGGACGGCGGCACAGCGGGCAGCCTCGGCCTCTTCCTGAGCCGGCGTAAAGATACGGTTGCGCCCCAGCACAAGGCCAATCACATTACGCGGGCCCAGAGCGTCAACGGCAAGTGCCGCCAGCAGGGACGACGGCAAGTCACCCTCGAGTGCCACCACAGCACGCGACGCGCCGCGAGCGCGGGCATTGTCGCGCACGGCGAGCACCAGCGCCTGCCACAGCCACGCCTCGGAACGAAACTCGGGCAGTTCGTGATCTTCCAGGGCATCGAGCATCACGCCGCGCTGAATCTCCTGAACCAGCAGGCTCTCCTCAAAACACGGCGCCTGGGCCACCACGCGACCGCAGTCGTCGAGCACAAACGAACCGCCGGTATATACCGACTCGTCGTACGCACCGACCGGCGCCATGCAGGCAAACCACACGCTGCGCTTAGATGCGATCTTGCGGTAGGCACCGCTGCGAACGGCGGCGATGGCGGCAGTCTCGCGGTCGGTCATGTCAAACGCGTTGAATTGGAAATACGCAATGAGGTCAACACCGGTCGGCAACATCTCGAGTTCGCGGTCCAAGTCAAAAATCACGGCGATGCGCACGCCGTCCACGTCGAACACCGGCGGCGCCCAACGCGTGTCGTTGTTCTCGCCACGCTGCAGGGCAATGCTCGATCGCGCCGGCACCACACGACCGTCCTTGAGCATCATGTAGTCGAGCAGCGGCTGGCCCTCAAACGAAACCGCCGCGGGCACGATGCAGATCATATCGAGCTCTTGGATACGCTCGGCAACACCGGTCAGGCCTGTCAGCATGTCGTGCTCAAAGTCGGCAGTACCCATCAGGCCGCCGGGCAGAGCACCCATAAAGAGCGGAGCCGGGACGCACAGCACGCGCGCCCCGCGCTCATGGGCCAGACGAGCCTGGTCCTCGATGCGACCGCAAATGCCCTCAATATCACCCAGGCGCATATCGATCTGTGCAAGTGCGAGCTTCATGGCCCAGCCCTTTCCGTCGTAAACCATCGAAACCGTAGTAAAAGCGCCGGCCGCATAATGCAGCCGGCGCTTGCATGTGCATATGCTAGCTATGATACCCCGAGCGGGGGCGCGCTCCTAGAACGTCGCGGACCACAGCCCATGCAGGTTGCAGTAGGCATAGACGGTACCGGTCTTGGAGCCGCCAGCGAAAAACGTCGCGGGCTTCATGCCGGGCTCAAGGTAATGGACCTCCAGGCGGCCCTCGGCCTCAAGCGCGATCCACTCGATGTAGTGCTCGGGCAGCATGGGGTGCTCCGTCGAGCCCACGCGGGCACGAATGACGTGGCCGTCGCGCTCGGTCTCGACAACAGGCACGTGCTTCTCGTGCGCCGCATCCTCGGTGTTTGCCGTCAGCTCCGTGCAGCCGGCAGGGGTCGCAACGTCGTCGCCAAGAGCGGCAACGAGCTTGCCGTCGGAGTCTTTAAAGAATTTCGCCATGATGTTCTCCTTTGCTGATGTGCCAATGTACTCGATAGTTCTTATGCCCAAAGAGCGCCGAACCATCCATGGCATTTCAAATGAACACATAACGGGTGAGGCAAGCGGTCGGGCCAGGACGAACCGGCGACCTGGCCCAGCCCGGCGGCCCCATCCCGCGCGCAGCTAGCGACCGTCGCCACCGAGCAGCGCCAGAACATCCTCGCGCGTGAACAGCGCCGACGAAATGCCGTCACCGCCGAGCACACTGTTGACCAGGTCGCGCTTGGACTCCTGCATCTGCATGATGCGTTCCTCGATCGTGTCCTTGGCGATGAGCTTGTACACGGTCACGGTGTGCTGCTGGCCAATGCGGTGGGCGCGGTCGGTCGCCTGGTCCTGCGCCGCCACGTTCCACCACGGGTCGTAGTGGATGACCACGTCGGCAGCCGTCAAATTAAGGCCCACGCCGCCCGCCTTGAGCGAAATCAAGAACACCGGCACCTCGCCCGCTTGGAACTGCGCAACCATCTTGGCGCGGCTCTCTTTAGACGATGCGCCCGTAAGCTTAAGGAAGGCGATATCCTCCTTGGCCAGGCGCTTGCCGATGATATCGAGCATGCCCGTAAACTGGCTGAACAGCAAGATGTGATGACCGCCGTCGAGCGCGCCGCGGACGAGCTCCATACACGTATCGAGCTTGGCGCTTCCCGCCTTGTAGTCCGCGTAATGCAGATGAGGATCACAGCAGATCTGGCGCAGCTTGGTGAGCTCGGCAAGTACCTTGAGCTTATCTTTTTTGAACTCCCCGGCCTCGCGGTGCTGCACTTGCTGGGCAATGCGGTCCTGGTTGGCCAGGTAGAGCTTGCGCTGCTCGCCGGTGAGCTGCGCCATCACCGTATCCTCGATCTTCTCGGGCAGGTCGGCCACCACGTCTTCCTTGACGCGGCGCAGCACAAACGGCGACACGAGCGCCTGCAGGCGAGCGGCGCTGTCACCCTCGGCGTGCTCGACCGGGCTTTCGAAGCGCTTGGCAAACGACTCGCGCGTGCCGAGCAGGCCCGGCATCAAAAAGTCGAAGATGCTCCAGAGCTCGGACAAGCGGTTTTCGATGGGCGTGCCCGTCAAGGCAAAGCGCACGCCGGCCGGCAGACGCTTGGCGGCGCGAGCCACCTGCGTGA
This sequence comes from Collinsella sp. LCP19S3_B7, assembly GCF_052121795.1. Lineage (NCBI taxonomy): Bacteria > Bacillati > Actinomycetota > Coriobacteriia > Coriobacteriales > Coriobacteriaceae > Collinsella > Collinsella sp. LCP19S3_B7. The sequence goes on along the minus strand of NZ_JBQKDO010000007.1, from coordinate 69,716 downwards.
GCGGGTTTTTAATGTACTGGGCTTCGTCCAGCACCACGCGGGCAAAGTCCTGCTCGACGTACTCGTCGATATCGCGGCGCATGAGGTCATACGACGTCACGACCACGTTATGCTCGGCCACGCCGGCAATCTGCACGCGACGCTGGGCCTTAGCACCCACAATGGCGCACACATCAATCGAGGGGGCAAAGCGCTCCAGCTCGGCAGTCCAGTTGTACACGAGCGATGCGGGACATACCACGAGCGTGGGCTTAGCGTCCCCCGCCTCCACGCGCGCCAGGATATGCGCGATCATCTGGAGCGTTTTGCCCAGGCCCATGTCGTCGGCCAAGATGCCGCCAAGGCCCAGGTGTTCGAGCGAACCGAGCCACTGGTAGCCGTCGACCTGGTAGCCACGCAGCGTGGCCTTGAGCGCAGCGGGCACCGTAAAGTCCATCTTGCCGAGCGTGTCCAGGCGCTCGACGGTGCGACGGAATGCAGCGTCGCGATCGGCTTCGAGCGCGGAGGTGCGCGCAAGCATGCTGTCGACGAACAGGGTACTCGACGCGGGAAGCGACACGCCGTCGAGCAGGTCGACAGCATCGACCCCCAGATCCTCGGCAAGGCCAAACGCGGCGCGCGCTCCCTCGTCCAGGCGAATGATGTCGCCCGACGTGAGACGAGCAAACGTCTGGTGACGCTTGTAGGAATCGAGGTAGATGGCAAGGTCTGCCGCCGAAAGGCCGCTCGCGCCCAGTTCGACGTCGAGCAGGTTACTCTTGACGGTCGCGCGCACCGAAAGCTTGGGCGCAGGGCGGACCGAGATCTGGCGCAGACGGTCGCTGAGCATGACCTCGCCCAGCTCGGACAGGGCAGACAGGCCCTCAGTCAGCAAGTGGAACAGGCTCTCGTCATCGCGTTCCTCAAACGCCAGGCCACCCTCGTAAAAGTCGAAATACAGAGCCGCCGTATCCATAACGCGAAACTCTGCCACCTCGTCGCGCGGCGGCACGCCCGGGCGCTGCTCTTCGAAGGGGCTGCCCGGAGCGCCCATGCTAAAGAGATCTGCCGACCAGTCGCCGTAGGTAACCGTAATTTTGCAGGTCACGAGCCCATCGTCGACGCCGATCGCCATGGCAAAGCTTGGCTCGGGCGCCACGGTATCGAGCACAGCGGGCGCGGCAAGGTCGGTGTAGTCGCGCAAGATAGGCAGCGCCATGCGGCAAAACTCACCCACCTGGTCGGCGGCGATATGGACCGGTGTGCGGCAGGGCAACAAGTGCGATAGGAACGGCGCGGCATGTTGGGCAAACGCCGTGTCGGTACGGCGCGCGCGGCGCGTATCGACCAGATAGGCGACGTCGCCCGAGGCAAAGCAGTACGTATCGGCCGGAAGGCGCAAGTCGTAGCTGCCCCCCGCCGCCGGCACAATCTTGGCAGCAATCAGCGGCGGGCGCTTAGCCGGGACTTCGTTCTCCCCTTCCGGCAACGACTCGACTGCCACCTCGTAGGCGCGGTGCGTCGTCGTCCCCCGCGACCAAGCAGGTTCAAAGGACATGGTCCTGCCACGCAGCAGGTCCAGCACGGACACGATGGAATACTCGGATACCGGCAGCTGACGCTCGGCGACAAAGCCGCTGCGGGCAAAGTCGTACGATGCCGAGCGCGAGCTCGTAATATCGCCTAGGTAGGCGACCGTCATTGCAACAAAGTCGAGCAGCTTTGCCGATACATCATCGAAAGCCTCGGGCACATGGGCAAACGTAAGCTTCTTGCCATAGGAGAACGTACCGCCGCGCGCATAGGCATCGGCCATGCCGTCGATATCCTTAACCACGTAGGACACCGAGCCACAGCGGATGCGAAACTCAAGCGCCCAGCTAAAGCGATCGGCAAACAGCGGATTGTAGTACGGCACCAGCGAGGGCTCCAGCACTGCTTTGGGCGCATCGGGGTCAATGGTGCCGGCGAGCTTGCGGCGCATGGCCACGAGTTTATCCATGCGCGCGTCCGAAAGATCGGAAAGCGCTGCCACAAGGCTCGGGCTCGTGGGCACGGGCGCCGGGAAGGGAAAGTTGGGGTTGACCGGAGATGCGCTGGGCGCGGGGCGTGTGGGCTGCTTGGACTGTGCGGGCGGCACCGTAAACGTGCGGACCGGCGTGCGCAAACCCTCGACGGGCTCGGCGCCGCTGGCATCCAGATACGCCAACGCCGTGGCGATGGCGTGCTTGCACATGCCGGAATAGCGGAAGGCGGCGGGACAATCGCAGTCGTAGTCGACAACCTCGTGCTCGTCCATATCGAGCGCCACGTGCGTCTTATACAGGTCGCCGCGCGAACCACGCACCGTACCCTCGATATTCACGTTTTTGGAAAAGCGCGAGCCGGAGTCCTCAAACGACAGCACGGCGCCGTTGAGCATGAGCGAACGCCCCTTCATAAAGGTACTGCTGAGCGCCGCCTCCTTACGAAGCGCCTGCACAAACGTCCCCTGCGCCATCGCTTCCTCCAATCTCACCCGGGGTAGCTAATTTGGGACGGGGCTATTTTAGCTACCCCCATATGTCGGTTGAGATGTGTTCCGACCCCGACTCATTCGCCGTCAGCCAAAGGGTAGCTAAAAAAGCCCCGTCCCAAATTAGCTACCCCGCCAACGGCGTCCTTAGATCACCGTCACGCGACCTTGGTTGCCCACGATGGCCTTGGCCTCGGCCAACAGCGGAATCGAACGTGCGTTGACCTTAGCAGGTACCTCGGCACGCAGCACGCGCCCGTCCGCCTGCTCGATAAAGATCTCTACGCGGTCGCCGCCCGGGTTGGCGGTGAGCACCGTGGCAAGACGCGCCATGTTGCCCTGGCTAAAGCGGCTGTTGGGCACCATGACCTCAAACACCTTGGGCTTGTTGTTCTCCTCGTTGAGCTCAAGCGGCACGATCTCCTGCGCGATGATCTGGTCGCCGCGGTCCGAGCGCTCGAGCTTGCCCTTAATGCGCACAAACGCATCGGACAGCTGCGCGCCGGTCTCGGGGTCGACCTCGCCGTACAGATACCCCTCGGCCTCCTTGAAGGTCTTGGGGAACACCACGACCGTAGCCTCGCCTTCCATGTCCTCGAGCTGCACGATGCCCATGGGGTCGCCGTTTTTGGTCACGCGCTTGGACACGCTCGAGACCATACCGGCCCACCACAGCGCCTTGCCCTCGGGAATCTCCTGGTTGATGGTGCCGCCCGTGGGGTTTTGCACCTCGTAGCCGGTGTCGATCTGCGAAAACGAGAAGTCGCGCGCTTTGCTGAGCGCATACTCAAACGGGCGCAGCGGGTGGTCCGAGACATAGATGCCCAGAACCTCCTTCTCCTGGCTCAGCTTAAGGTGGCGGTCCCACTCCTGGCCATCCGGATCGGGTACGCTCACCTCAAAGCCCGAGCCCTCAACGTCGCCAAACATGTCGAAGAACGACGTCTGGCCGCTCGCGCGATCCTTCTGGCGCTTTGCCGCGGCATCGATGATGTTCTCGGGGTTGTTCTTGTCCACAAAGTGCATCATCTGACGACGCGGATACCCCGTGGAGTCGAAGGCACCTGCCTTGATGAGCGATTCGATCACGCGACGGTTGGCCTGGCTCGAGTCCACGCGCTCGACAAAATCATGCAGCGTCTTAAACGGACCGCCCGCCTCGCGCTCGGCGATAATCGCCTGCGCCACGCCGGTGCCCACGCCGCGGATGCCGGCCAGACCAAAGCGCACACCTTCCTTGGTAGCCGTGAACTCGGTACCGGACTCGTTGACATCTGGCGAAAGCACGGGGATGCCGTCGTGACGGCATGCCGAGACGTAGTGCACGATCTTGTCGGTCTTGCCCGTATAGGACGTCAGGACGGCCGCCATGTACTCGTGCGGATAGTGCGCCTTGAGCCACGCCGTCTGCATAACCAAGATGGCGTAGCCGGCGGAGTGCGACTTGTTAAAGGCGTAGGACGCGAACTCGAGAACATCGTCCCAAATCTTCTGGGCGACCTCGCGCGTGTAGTTGTTTTTGATGGCGCCGTTCATCCAGTGGTCGTAGGTGGTCTCGTCCGAGCCATCCTCCCAGTGGAGCACCGTCGACGTAAGCAGCTTGATCTTCTTCTTAGCCACGGGTTTACGGATACGCGAGTCCGATTCGCCCTTGGAGAAGCCGCACATCTCGACGGAGATGAGCATAACCTGCTCCTGGTAGACCATGGTGCCGTAGGTTTCGCCCAGGATGTCGTCCAGACGGTCGTCGTAGGAGACGGCCGGCTCCTTGCCGTTCATACGGTTGATGTAGGACGAAACCATGCCGGCGCCCAGCGGGCCCGGGCGGTACAGGGCGATCAATGCCACGACGTGCTTGTACTCGGTGGGCTTCATGTTCTTGATCGTGGCCGTCATGCCGGCGGACTCGACCTGGAAGACGCCGGCGGTGTGGCCGGAGCCCATGAGCTTAAAGATCTCGGGATCGTCAAAGGGAATCTCTTCCTCTTTGATGTCGATGCCGAAGTTCTTTTTGATGTTTGCCTTGGCCTTGGAGATAACCGTCAGCGTACGCAGGCCCAAGAAGTCCATCTTGAGCAGGCCCATGTCGGCAACGGTATGGCCCTCGTACTGGGTAATCTCGACGCCGCCCTTGGTGTCGAGCTTGGTGGGCACGTGCTCGTTGACGGGGTCGCGGCAGATTAGAACGGCGCACGCATGAACGCCCTCGCCACGGGTGAGGCCCTCGATCGAGAGCGCCGTGTCGATGATGCGGCGGGCGTCGTCGTCCTTTTTATAGGCCTCGGCAAAGTCGGGGTTAAACAGATCCTCTTTGCCGGGTTGTTTTTCGAGCACCTGCTTGAGCTTGACCTTGGGGTCGCTCGAGACCATCTTGGACAGGCGCTGGCCCATGTAGACCGGGTAGTCCAGGACGCGCGCGGCATCGTTGATGGCCTGCTTGGCCTTAATGGTCGAGTAGGTGATGACGTGGGTGACCTTCTCGGGACCGTAGAGCTGGCGAACGTGCTCCACGACCTCGAGACGCCGCTCATCGTCGAAGTCCATATCGATATCGGGCATCTCGGTACGCTGCGGGGACAGGAACCTCTCGAACATCAGACCGTTCTCGAGCGGGTCGAACGCGGTGATGTTCATGGCGTAGGCGACGATAGCGCCGGCGGCCGAGCCACGGCCGGGACCGACGCCGATGCCGTTGTCCTTGGCCCATTGCACGTACTCGGCGACGATCAAAAAGTAGGCGGCAAAGCCCTTGTCGCAAATGACCTTATATTCGTACTCAAAGCGCTCTTTGATGTTGACGCCACCGATCTCGCGCGTGGCCCAGTCGTCACCGTAGTGCTGGCGCAGGCCTTTCTCGCACTCGCGGCGGAACTGGCTCTCGTGCGTCTCGCCGGGATCGAGCAGCGGAAAGCGCGGCAGGATGATGGAGTCCCAGTCCAGCTCAACGTAGCACTTGTCGGCGATCTCGAGCGTGTTGTCGCAGGCCTCGGGGCAATACGGGAACATCGCCCGCATCTCCTCCTCGGTCTTCATGTAAAACTCCGAGCCGGTCATGCGCATGCGGTTGGGGTCGTCGACCTTGGCGTTCATGCCGATGCACATGATGACGTCCTGCACGGGCGCGTCCTCGCGGCGCAGGTAGTGGAAGTCGTTGGTGGCGATGACCTTGACGCCCACCTGTTTGGCGATATCAATGAGCGTGCGGTCCATCTGCTCGTCGGTCAGGCCGTTATCGGTGGTAATGCCGTGTTCCTGGATCTCGATGTAGAAGTCACCAGGCTCGAAGGTATCACGGAAGGTCTCGGCCCACTTGATGGCGCCCTCCATGTCACCCCGGTCGATGTATTTGGGGATGATGCCCGCGATGCAGGCGCTGGTGCAGATCATGCCCTTGGCGTGGCGGCGCAGGTTGTCGAGCGTCACGCGCGGCTTGTAGTAAAAGCCCTGCACGGCGGCCTCGGAGACCGTTTGCATCAGGTTGACGTAGCCCTCCTGGTCCTTGGCCAGAAGGATCATGTGGTAGAGCTCGGGTTTGTGGTCGCGGGCGAGCGTCTCGTCCGGCGTAAAGTAGACCTCGCAGCCAAAGATGGGCTTGATGACCAGAGGCGGCTTGAGCTCGTCGATATTGCCCTTCTCGTCCCACATGGCCATGTCCTTCACATACTGGGCATGCTCGCGCGGGTTTGCCTCGGGATCGGGCTCCACCAGCTCGTCGCGGCGGTCCTTTTCCAAGAAGGCCTTGTCGTGGCTCCACGTTTTGTACTCGGGCGTATTGTGGTTGACGGCGTCGCAGGCCAGCGCCAGATCGGGCACGCCATACATGTAGCCGTGGTCGGTAATGGCAACGGCGGGCATGCCCAGCTCTACGGCACGGTTGACCATATCCTGGATACGGGTTGCGCCGTCGAGCATGGAGAAAACAGTGTGGTTGTGCAGATGGACGAATGCCATGTGATGAGCTCCGATGCGGGTTCGTGTTCTGACTGAACGATTTTACCCCACGGCACGGACAGCGCCCGAACCTAGCCAAACCCACACGGGTAGCTAATTTGGGACGGGGCTTTTTTAGCTACCCTTTGACTGACGGCGAACGAGTCGGGGTCGGAATACATCTCAACCGATGTATGGGGGTAGCTAAAAGAGCCCCGTCCCAAATTAGCTACCTCTGAGCTGCAGTGGAATCGAAAAGGATTCCACCGCAAGTTATCTGAGGGTTAGAGGTTGTAGGTGACCACCTGGGGCTCGGCGAGCTCGACTAAGACAGCTGGGGCCGTCTGCTCCACGCGGACGAACTTGACGGTCACCGTCTTAAAGCCCGCCTTATGCAGAACATCCGAATAGACGCGCGCCTGCAGGGCGTGCTTCTCGAGCAGCTGGTCGGGTGTCTCATCCGGTGTGCCGCCCGTCTTGTAATCGATGACCAGTGCGCGTGACGGATCGGCCGGGTCGGTCGCCAGCGCATCGATAGCGCCCTCGGCATATGCACCGTAGCGGGCAATGTCCTTGTCCTCGCAGCCCAGCGAAAAGAACGGCACTTCGGCACGGACGCACGGCCAGGCAAGAAGCTCGGCACGGACCGACGACCTGAGCCAGCGATTCAGGGCAACGTCAAAACGCTCGCGCTGCTCCGGCGTCAGGCACCACAGGCGCGTCAGCGCATCGGCACGCTCAGCGGGCAGCGCATCGGCACCCATCTCGATGAGCCACTGGCAGGCGGCATGGAACGCCGAGCCCAGCGCCATGGGGTTGCCGGCGGGCTCGACAGCAGCCACGTCTGCATCGGCCATCTCCGAGCCATCCGACTCGGCATCGTCGCCCGCCTCGTCCATGGGAACACGCGCCTCGGCGGCACGGTCTTCCGTCTCGGCATGGAGCGCCGCGGCGATCGACGAATAGCTGTACGAATCACGCGCCGGGAACGGACACGTGCCCATGCGCACGCCCGCCGCCTGGGGATATACGAGTTCAAATGAATCGGGCTTGGGGTCGGCAGGACCGGGCACGGTTGAGTGCGCAGCATTATCGGCGACATCGGTATCGCCACGAACGAGCCTGCCCTCGGCATCCAGCGAAGCGTTGGCCTCAAACGCCTGCTCGCCAAAGGTAAAGTCCGAAAGCGAAATGAGCTCGTAGTCGCCCGGCTGGGAGTTGTCGAATACCAGGCGGTCGGCATCGAGCTGCGGCATGTCCAGAGCGTCGGTCGGCAGAATGCGGCGCAGCACGTCGTAGGTCAGATCGGTCTCGACATCGAAGGTCGGCACCGTCACCTTGCCACGGCTCACGCCGGCATCCATCGCCAAGATCACCAGCTCGCGCGCACGGGTCATGGCAACGTAGAGCAAACGGGCCCGCTCCTCGAGCGAAAGCTGCAGGTCGTCGTTGCGCAGGCGGGCAAATGCCTCGGCGGGAGAACCCGTCGCACAGACGTCCTCCATGAGCTCCGGCGGTAGCCACAGCGACGTGCCCTTGCCCTTAAACGCATGCTCAAACTGCTTTTTGACGTCATCGCCCTTTACGAACGTACCGTCCGAGAGTTTAACGCCGTCGAAGCGTGCCGGCAGCGCCACGACCTGCGCTCCGCCCTCGACGCGACCCATCTGTGCCGCACCCGAGGACTTACGCACGCCAAAGCACTCGGCGACCGCCACGACCGGATATTCCAGACCCTTGGAGGCATGAACCGTCATGATGCGCACCGCGCCGTCGCCCCCCTCGTTGAGGGCGCCCGGGGCCTCCTTGCCCGCCAGGAAGCGATCGAAGGCAAGCGCAATGGAGCGCGGCGAGTTACCGAACTCGGCCTCCGCCTCGGCCACGGCATCGAGCGCCTTGAGCACGTTGGCGGCGATGGCCTTGCCCTCGGGGCCGCGCTGCGCCAGGCGCACGAACCAGCCGGAGGCATTGACCGCGTCGCGCGCGATGGCGGCGAACGAATCACGCCCCACGCGACGCAGTGCGTAGCGCAGCACCTCGCGGGCACGCGTCACGAGCGGCAAGCCCTGCAAGCCCGGCACATCGGAATCGCTCATGATGCCCGCGTCGATGTTGCGGCGCGACGTCTCGCCCGTCTGATCGTCGAGTTTGGTCGCCAGCGCCAAAAACTCCTGGGCGCCGAGTGCAAACATCGGCGAGGCCAGCAGTGGCATAAGACCCTGCGCCGTATCGGCCGGATTGGCGAGGGCACAAACCAGGGCGCGCACCGTCTGCACCTCGGCAGCTTGGGCAAAGACCGAGCCGCCCGCGATGACGCAGTCGAGCCCCTGGTCGCGGAAGGCCTGTGCGTAGACGTCTGCGTTGGTCATGCGGCCCAGCAGCAGCACCATGCCGCCCTGGGGTTGGCCGGCATCGGCAAGCGCGCGGAATCGCTCCGCGATCGCGCGGGCCTTGGCCTGTGTGCGCTCCTGCGTACTGCCGCCGGCAACAAAGAGGGCCTGGCGGCGCGAGGCATCCGCCACCAGCGTGTCCTTGCGGCCGTCGCTCGCCTCAAGATCCAAAAAGCCCTGCATCAGGCCGCCGTCGTCGCCGTCGAAGACGCGGGCCACATAGCGCAGCACCTCGTCGTGGCTGCGGAAGTTGCGCACGAGCTTGACGAGCTCGCCGGCGGGGGCATCGGACGTGGCAACCGTCTCCGACGCCGCCGTCGATCCCACCTTGCGCTCCTGGCGACGGAACACCTCGACCTCGGCGCCGCGGAAGCGATAGATCGACTGCTGCGCATCGCCCACGGTGCACAGCGCGCGCTCCCCCGCACCCGTCAGGTAGCGGATTAGATCGACCTGCATCTGATCGGTATCCTGAAACTCGTCGATCATGACCATCTTAAAGCGGCCCTCGTACGCAGCACGAATGGCAGGGTAATCGCGCAGGGCCTCGTAGGCCATGCGCAGCAGGTCGTTATTATCGAGGGCGGACTGGGCAGCCTTCAGCGCGCGATACTCGGCCTCTACAGAGCGGGCCAAGCCCACCAGCGCATCGAGCGCGGGGCCACCGCAGGCAAGCACGATATTGATAAATGCATCGGCGGCCTCGGCCTTGAGCAGCTCGACCTGCTCCTTGGGGAATGCCTTGCTCGCGCGCGGCATGGCGCACGACATCATGAGTCGCGCCGCATCGGACATGGTCTTGCCGCTCGCCTCGAACGCGTCGATGGCATCGAGCGCCGTCTGCGCCTTCTCGGTCGCCGCCTTGCTTGCACCCAGCGCCGATCGATAGGCATCGGCGAGCGCCGAGGTATCGGCCTGGCCGCGCGCCACGCACACGTCGTCCATACCGCCCGGCAGCTGGCTCGAGAGCTCCAGCAGGTCGCGCACCAGACCCTTGATGGTCGTGCCGGCGCCAAAGGGGCCGCCCTCGCCCGCCATGGGATACCAGGCGTAGAGGGCCTTGAGCGATGCCGCGAGCTCGGGGGCGGCATCGGGTGCCGTCGCGCGACCCAGCACATGCTCAACAGCCTGGTCCATGAGCTCGTCGGTATCGGTGAGCACCGTGAACTCGGGGTCGATGCCCAACTCCAGCGCGTGTGCGCGCAGGATACGCGAGCACATGCCGTGAATGGTCGAGATCCACGCGTCGTCGACGGTCAGCGCTTCCTCGTCCATGCCCTCGTCGATAAGCGCACGGCGCACGCGATCGCGAATCTCGGCCGCGGCATCCTTGGTAAAGGTAATGGCGAGCACCTGGTCCAGATGCTCGACGAACGGGCCGGATTCGGGCGAGAGCGCGTAGACGATGCGGCGCGTGAGGGTAAAGGTCTTGCCCGAACCGGCGCCCGCCGAGACAAACAGCGGACGGTCGAGCGTCTTGACGATCTGCAGCTGTTGCGGCATCAAGGTCGAAAGATCCATGGTCTACACGTCCCTCCTTACAAACGTTCCTTCGTGGTTATACGAGCAGCGGGCATGCGCGGCCTGCGTCGACGCCGGGTCGACAGCAGTGACGTTGCCCGCCTCGAGTTCGCGCAAGCGCTCGGCGATGCCGGCCTCCACGCGATCGAGCAGGGCGTCGAAGTCCATGCTGCCACCCTCGCCGGGAAAACCTTTCTTAAGGCCCGGGATGCGACCGTCGCCACGCTCCTCCTCGAGCAGCTCGGCGCTCGCGGCACCGCGCAACGCGGGCTTGCCGCCCTTGGTCGAAAAATAGAGTGCCGCACGGGTATCCAAATCCAGCGCCCGGCGCATGGCCTGGGCGTAGATGAGCGTTTGGGTATGTGGCGGCAACCAGCGCGGATCGTCGATAGGCGCCGTGCCCGATTCCTCGTCGCGCACCGTAGGGTCGGCGAGCTTAAACTCCTCAACGCCCGTGCGATGCTTGTAGTCAATCACCACAGCGCGATTCTCGGCATCCACATCCACACGGTCGATGCGCCCGCCGAGCGGCCAGCCGGCATACTCGACCTGGAGCTCGTTGAACGCAAACTCCAGGTAGCGCGGAGCGAAGGGGGCAAGCGCCTCGGACTCGCAGGCAAGCACGCCCTCCAGCTGCGGCAAGATCTCGGCAACCTGACGCTCCTCCACCGGCGAGAGCGGCACCAGCGGGCCCTCGTTGCCACGCTTGCCGGCGTGCTCGGCCAAGGTCTCGGCAAAGACCTCGTGCAGCAGCTCCTGCGCACGCGGCAGGTTTTCGGGCGTCACACGCTCCATGCCCTCTTGGGGCAAACGGGCATGCAGATGTTCCAGCACGTCGTGGACAAAGTTGCCCTTCTCCATGTTGCCAAAACCCGCGTCGATAGACTGGGGCTTAACGCGATACGAGACGAACCAGCACAGCGGGCAGGTGGAATAGGCCTCGATCTGCGAGGCAGACGTCAGACGCGGTACAAGCGGCGCGTCCTCGCCCTCGCCGTCCCGACGGCGCAAGACCAGATATGGCACGGCCGCCTCGCTCAAATGCTGAGGAGCCTCGCATGCCACGCGCTCGCGCTTGAGGCCCTTGCCGGCTGCAGGGTCAAAATCACCTACGATATCGCCCTCGCCCACGCATGTCACCTGAGCGGCACCGGTGGCCTCGGCATGCGCCCGCAACTCGGTCCACACGGCAGCCGGATAGCACTCGCGCGCCTGGCGATCGTGCGTCACGCGCGCAAGCGCAACCGGGCCACGTGCCGCCCGCATCGCGTGGCCAAAGCGCACGCGCAACAAGGCCGCAGGCTCAAGCGTCACGCCCTCGCGACCAAGGCTCGCAGCCAACGTGGCCAGCGGTCCTTCCTCGTGTGAGAGCGGATAGCTGTCCAGATCGACATCGGCAAACAGCACGGCATCGTAGCTGCCGGGGCGCAGAGCCGCCGCATCGGCAAGCGAGGCAAAGCGAACCTGGGCACGTGGCGCACCGTCAACCTCGTAGGTCTCGTAATCGTAGGCGGTGCTACGCTTGTCCACCTTGGTGCGAATGCCATCGAGCACGGGCACGGTCGCGGCCTGCGACACGTCGAGCGCGCGGGCGTCATTCATAAGGATGTCGATGGCGTGGCGCAGCAGGGCCGTCTCCGCTTGGCGACGAGCTTGGCCATCCAGGCTGCCCAGCGAGCGATCGGGCAACGCCTCGGCAACGGCAAGCATGGCCTTGAGCGCCGTCACGGGCTTGTCGCGCCACAGTGCCTGGAACACGTCCGAGACCACACACGGTACGTTCTTAAACCAGTTTTCGTCGCTCGCCGCCTTGCGTGCGCCCCTCACCTGGCCTTGCACGCTCTGCAGCAGGCTCTTAGCGCCCGCGGTAGTCTTGCTACGCGAGAGACGCATATTCTTATCGAAGATACGGGCATTGGCTGCATCAGCGCCCGAAAGCGGGCTGTAGATCCAGTCGGTAAGCTCCGGCGCGGGCCACCACTCGGTCTTTGACGCCACACCCTCATCGGCCGCCTTCATGCGCTCGATCAAGCTGGCAAGCGCCGCAAACTGCCTGCCCGCAATGGATTGGGAAAACGCCGTGAATTCAGTTGTCTCGGCAGCGATATGACGAGCCGCCAGACGAGAGGCGAGCTCACCGAACAGCTGGGGTGCCCGGGCAGAAACAACGAGCACGCGTACGGGGTCGGCGGAGAGGCCGGCGGTATCGTCGGCCCCGAAACCCTGGCACGCTTTTACCAGATCATCAATTGCGTCCGCATAAGCATGAGCACGGGCGTGGGGGCCCGCGACCTCAATAAAGGCAGGCTGAGCGGTAGCTCCACAAGCGGCATCAGACGCGACGGCGTCCTCCCCCAGCGGCGCGACCTCAAACAGCACACCGCTGGCATCAAATGCCGCGGCAAGTTCCTCGCGCATCGCCGCCTGCTCGCGAGCAAGCAGCACGACGACCTCTCCCCCACTGTTCGCCACAGCAGACAGCAGCTCGAGCAGACCGTGCGTAAACGACGTGACGCCGCGTACACAGACGTCACGGGCGCACGCCGGCAGATTATCGGCCAGAGCGCTGGCCATAATGTCAGCCGCCTCGCAGGGCTCGACCATATCTCGACGGTCCAAACCGCCCGCGTAGGCACGCAAAAGCTCGAACACACGAGCCTCGGCATCGCTTTTTGGCTCAGGCCGGCAATTGTTGCCACGGCATCGCTCGGCAGCTGTCCCCGCCACACCTGGCAGCACATCGCGGGCCATGCGCGCAAGCATGCGCACCGTGCCCTGGCTGCGCGAAAGCGGCTGCAGGTCGACATCATCGAGACGCGTGACCATGTCCGAAAACAGCATCTGGCGCTGCAGGTTGTCGACGAAACCGCGCCCGTCGCCCAAAAGCTCCCAAAGCGAGCGAAGCCACGACGCGGGCGTCTTGTAATCGATGCCCAGCGAAACGCCGGCTTCCGCCGCATCATGACGGCACAGGTCGAGCTCGGCAAACGTTGGCGCCAGCAGCACGGCACGCCCGTGGCGGGCAATAAGGTCGGCAAGCAGCGCCGATTCGGCATCGCTCAAATCCGTGCCGGCATTAGTGGTATAGATTCGAACAGGCATGGCCCTCCACTCAAACTGTTCGCAATAATCAATGCATCCATCCTACCCGCCCAAGCGGACACATTGCCACCGCAGCTTCATCTTTTGGCGCTTTGGAGACAAGTCGCTTTGCACCACATTGGTGCCAAGGGGGCAGACTCGTCCGTCGGTGCAAGGGGGACAGGTTCGCTTGCGCCACATTGGTGCAAGCGAACCTGGCCCCTTTGCACCAATTATTCGGCATATAAAAACCGCCCCCGGAGGAGCGGTTTTTCACAATTCGTTTTGCCGCGGCCTATTCGCCATCCTCCAGCTTAATGAGGATCTTGCGGTAGCCACCGTACTCGCCGTTGAGCGCCTTGGATACACGGCTCACCGTGGTGGACGAAGCGCCGGTACGGACCTGAACCTCGACATAGGGCTCGCCCTCGTCCAGGTAGCGCGCGACCTGCAGACGCTGCGATAGATCGCAAATCTCGCGCGGTGTGCAGATATCGGTCAAAAACGCTTGGATATCTTTCTCGTCGTCCAAAAGACTAAATGCGTGGACTAGCTGCTTGACATCAGGCTTGTCAAACATGTTCTCGATATTCATCGATCACCGCCAAACCCGCCAAAAGGCATCGAAGTTGATACTGGCACCGGGCATCGTTCGCCCATTCTATGCAATAGGGCAACGCATGTGGCTTTTGCCCGTAGCAGTTTAGCACACCACCAAACTAAAGTGACAAGACTCTCTGTCAGCGGCGCGTTTTTTAGGACGAACGCCGTTTTGAAACCGAATGCGCACGCAAGCTCCACGAATATCTGAGACAATGGGCGCCCAACGCAGAGGCGCACGCCAAGGCAACCATCCGATTCGCCGCGGCAAACGAGCTTACGCGCCACCAACACGTCACGCGCACCGGAAAGGAACCCACCATGCGCTTCTTGCTCAACTGGCTTTTGACCTCAATCGCTATCGCGATCGCCACGTTCCTCGTCCCCGGCATTCAGCCCTTCGGCATGGCCGACGCCTGGGTCTGCTTTGCCTTTGTGGGACTGTTCCTCAACATCGTCGACTCGCTCGTCAAGCCGCTCCTGACGGTCATCTCGCTGCCGCTCACCATTATCACGCTGGGTATTTTTCAGCTTGTAGTCAACAGCTTTATGCTCGAGCTTGCCAGCTACCTATCGGTAAATCTGCTGGGCGCGGGCATCTCCATTGCCGGCTTTGGGTCGGCCTTTATGGGTAGCATTTTGGTGTCCATCACTCGAAGCATCTTCGACAGCATCGCCAGGAACTAAAGCAACCGGATACGGACCGCCACAACACGCCAAAACGAAGGCCGTCCATCGCAACGATGGACGGCCTTCGCCTTTGTCAAGCCTCAGAGGACAAGAAAATCTACCATTTCTACCCCGTCCCCAAATGGCTGGTGGGGCTAGATGACGTAGTCGTAGCCCCCGTTGGGGGCGACGAGCGCATCGAGCGTCACACCGTCGAGGTAGTCGTTGATGAGCTTGTCCAGGTTCTTCCACACGTCGAGCGTGGGGCACTCATCAGATCGCGAGCAGCCCTTGCAGTCGCCATCCAGGCAGGCGACCGGCGCCAGGCTGCCCTCGGTCAGGCGCAAGATCTCTCCCACCGTGTACTGCTCGGGCGGGCGCGTGAGCACGTAGCCGCCGCCCTTGCCGCGCATGCCCGAAAGCATGTTGGCGCGCACGAGCGTAGCCAAGATGTTCTCGAGATATTTCTCGGAAATCCCCTGTCGCGCCGCGATCTCTTTGAGCGGGATGCGACCGGCCGCCTGGTGCTCGGCCAGGTCGACCATAACGCGCAGGGCGTACCTGCCCTTAGTAGAAACCAACATATATAGTGCTGCCTTTCGGTCTTTTAATCCGTTGAAATTCTAGCCGAAAAATTGGCTTTGAAAATACCCATTCCAGTCAAGGTGGTTAATCAGCTCGTAATAATCTCCTATTTCCTATTGCATTACTAGGCTTTAGTGTCTACTATGCTTGCCAACAGCTAAATGAACAACCTATAAGGTTTATGGGTTTGGCTACTAGGCCACCGTAAAACCACACGGTATCCAGCCATTTGAACACTTGGAGGTTCACCATGAGCAAGGTTTATACGTCCATCGATCAGCTTATCGGCCACACCCCGCTTTTGGAGCTCACTCACTTTGAGGCCGATGAGGACCTCAAGGCCCGCGTGCTCGTCAAATTGGAATACTTCAACCCCGCCGGGTCCGTCAAAGACCGCGTCGCCAAGAACATGATTGACGAGGCCGAGAAGGCCGGCAAGCTCGTGCGCGGCGGCGACTATACCATCATCGAGCCCACGAGCGGCAACACCGGCGTCGGCATCGCCTCGGTGGCGGCGGCTCGCGGCTACAAGGTGATCATCACCATGCCCGAAACCATGTCCGTCGAGCGCCGCAAGCTTATGCAGGCATACGGCGCACAGCTCGTGCTCACCGACGGCTCCAAGGGCATGAAGGGCGCCATCGCCAGGGCCGAGGAGCTGCAGAAGGAGACCCCCAACAGCATCATCGCCGGCCAGTTCGTGAACCCCGCCAACCCCGCCATCCATAAGGCCACGACCGGCCCCGAGATCTGGGACGACACCGACGGCAAGGTCGACATCTTCGTCGCCGGCGTTGGCACCGGCGGCACCGTGACCGGTGTGGGCGAGTTCCTCAAGGAGCAGAACCCCGAGATTCAGGTTGTCGCCGTCGAGCCCGCCACCTCCCCGGTACTCTCCAAGGGCCAGGCCGGTCCGCACAAGATCCAGGGCATCGGTGCCGGCTTTGTGCCCGACGTCCTCGACACCCAGGTCTATGACGAGATCATCCCCGTCGAGAACGACGACGCCTTTGCCACCGGCCGCGCCGTGGGCCACAAGGAGGGCGTGCTCGTGGGCATTTCGTCCGGTGCCGCCGTGTGGGCCGCGCTGCAGCTAGCCAAGCGCCCCGAGAACGAGGGCAAGACCATCGTGGCACTGCTCGCCGATACCGGTGAGCGCTACCTGTCCACGGCACTGTTCCAGGACTAGAGCCTTTTTCCCATAGGTTGAGCTCAGGGACGAACCTGCCTCCTCTCTCTCCCGGCGGTCTGAGCCCATCCCGTCAGGGTGTCCCACGAGACGTCCGAACTTGCTACAATGTCTGCGGCGCGGAACCAGCCTCCCGCGCCGCTTTTCTTTTTTGGCCACATGCCACCAAGGAGAACCTCCCCATGCACAACAAGCGCGTGCTCGTCGCCATGAGCGGCGGCGTCGATTCCAGCGTGACTGCCTATCTGCTCAAGTGCCAAGGCTACGAATGCGTCGGTGCCACTATGCGCCTCACCTGCCCTGCGCCCGATCCCGTCACGGGCATGAGCAAGGTCGACCGCGACATCACCGATGCAAAGGCCGTCGCCGATCGCCTGGGGATACCTCACCATGTGCTCGACCTGCAGCAGGCCTTCGACCGCAACGTTATCGAGCGCTTTGTGACCGCCTACCAGGAGGGGCTGACGCCCAACCCGTGCATCATCTGCAACCGCCATATTAAGTTTGGCGCGCTGCTCGACGCGGCACTCGATATGGGCTGTGACTACATTGCCACGGGTCACTACGCCAAAACGAGCCAAGCGCCCGATGGCACCTGGCAGCTGCACCGCGGCGAAGACTCCAAGAAGGACCAGAGTTACTTTTTGTATTCGCTCACGCAAGAGCGCCTGGCACGCACAATCTTTCCGCTGGCAGGGTTGGACAAAGAGCGCGACGTGCGCCGCATTGCCGCCGAGCAGGGCTTCATCAACGCCAAGAAGGCCGAGAGCGAGGATATCTGCTTTATCACGGACGGCGACTACGCGGGCTATATCGAGCGCCGCTGTGGGCATGCCGCCGAGCCAGGCGATATTGTATGGCGCGACGGCAGCGTGGTCGGACGCCACAACGGCGCACTGCGCTATACCGTCGGCCAGCGCAAGGGCCTGGGCGTCGCGATGGCGCGCCCCGTGTATGTAACGGGCGTCGATACCGCCAACAACATTGTGCATCTGGGCGAGGCTGAGGACCTGACGGCGACAGCACTCACGGCCAACGACTGGATCTGGAGCGCCCCTGCCGACCGCATGGAGGCAGAGCTCACGTCCGGCGACATTCGCGTGGGCACCAAGTACCGTTACCGTCAAAAGGACCAGGCAGCGACCCTTACACGTGGCGCCGACGGACAGATGCTTCTGACCTTTGACGAGCCGCAGCGCGCCGTCGCCCCCGGCCAGGCCGTCGTTATCTATCGCGGCGACGTCGTCCTGGGCGGCGGCACGGTAACTGCCGCCATCAGGTAGCCGCAGGATTATCGCCGCACGTGTCGAAGCACTTCAACAGCAGCATTCACCTCGATAACGCGACGCTCGAGGCCGCGGCAAATGGACTCGAGCCGGCCCTCCGCTGTGGCCCATTCGCTCTGCGAAAGAATCTCGATCGCCTCATCAACAAATCCGTTGAGCCGCGATGAATCGAACCAATCGAGTGAGTCCGCAAGCGCCAGCTGGACGGAAGGGTCGGGCCCAAACGGCTTAGCAGAAAACCCAAACTCCCCAGCTGCGAGCACGGCAGTTGGTACGTTGTACCATAGGCAGTTGCCGCTATCGAACAGCGGAGCAGGCCTTATCTCCAGGGTGTCGACATTGCGGATGATGCCGAAGTTTCGCCAATGGCGATCGCTGTTGGCCAAAAGGGCATCGCAGACAATCATCTGCGACATAGACCTTCTCACGGCAGCCTCGTCTGCTCCATGCTTACCAAGGAAGCGGCAGTACCGGTCGTATGTCGAGTTTCCCCGCTGGCTACCAAGTGCGCCCTTAACGTAAACAGCCGGAACGTATTCCTCGCGGCCGTCAAGAAAGTCGTCGCACAGACACACAGGGCCATCGAACATCCGCTCAACCGTATAAGGAACAAACTCGCCCTCCGACAACAAGCGACGATGTAGAGCCGTTGCAACCGCCTCGTTAAAGGGACGCTGGTCGTCCATGCCGCAACCTTTAGCCAAAACGCGAATGCCGTTTCGGATCATCCACGATTTAGGGAGCTCGCCCTCGGACGTGTTATCCGGATTATTAAGACCGATGCCCTCCAGCCAACCCGAACGTCCCTCGGGCGCCGATCGCTCAAAATCATTCTCGAAGTAATTGAGGTTTCGCCATTTGAGCCCGTCGCATTCTGCCGGCCGCAGCCAATAGCAATCCGAAAGCGAGAGGCCCAGGCACCGAACCGGAACCTCGATGCCACTGGCAATTCCCAGTTCACGATAGCGCGAGACGAGTCCGGGGCGAACATCGGGCACCGACCGATGGCTCCACCACACGTTGAGCTCCCGTTTATTCACCGTAGGAGAAGAGCTCGAGCACGTGCCAAACGGCATTCGTTGTGCATCGAGGACCTCCGCGATTTCGAAGGGAAATTCGCGCGACGGATCAAATGAGACATGCGCGACCTCATGGTCGGCCGACATCAGCGTAAACTTGCGCCCCACATCGGCCGCAGGACGGCGTCCACGTTTGCGGACCTTTTGATAAGCGACCGCGGAATTGTACTCGACCATCTTCCGTCCGCCCACAATATCGCACGCGAGCGTTCCCGATGCGGCAAGTTGAGATATGCGGGCTTTCGTAACGCCCAGCAGGCGGGCAGCATCACCCATAGACAAGTACTCGGACGTATCCATACACCGCATCACCTCGTTAAGTAATTTACACGTTTAGTTAATAGATTACATATATCATAATACTAAACGACCCAAAGCGAAAAAAAGCCCGAGAAATCGGGCTTTAGCGATTGGTCAGCCGAGTCGCAAGCTGCTCCCCTAGCGCTGAACGTAGGCGCGAACCAGCTCGTAGGTGTTGCGAACGCCGTCGATGTGGCTGCGCTCGTAGTTGTGGCTCGCGTACACGCCGGGGCCGATCAGGCCGTGACGGATGTCGTAGCCGGCGGAAAGCGTGGCCTCGACGTCTGAGCCGTAATGCGGGTACACGTCGATGGCGTAATCGAGCTCCAGCTCGCGCGCGATATTGGACAGCGTGGTCACCAGATCGTAGTTGTAGGGGCCGCCCGAATCCTTGGCGCAAATCGACACCATGCGCTCGGTGCAGCCCAGATCGTCGCCCACGCAACCCATGTCAACGCTGATCATCTCGCACGTGTCGGCCGGCACGAAAGCGCCACCGTGGCCGACCTCCTCGTACACGGTAAAGAGCAGCGACACCTTGCGCGAAAGCGACACCTCGCCGTCAGCAACGGCGCGGGCCAAACCCAGCAAAATGGAGGCCGACAGCTTGTCGTCCAAGAAGCGGCTCTTAATATAGCCGCTCTCCGTCACCGTGGTGCGCGGATCCATAGCGATGATGTCGCCCGTCTGAATGCCCAGCTCAAGCACGTCATCCTTGCTGTCGACATTCTCATCGAGCAGGATTTCCATGTTCTTCTCGATGGCCTTGACCGGCTCGTCGGCCACGTGCGCCGAAGGCTCGGTATTGAGGACCACACCCGTGTACACATTGCCATCGCGCGTGTAGACGGTGCAGTTCTCGCCATCGGCCGTAGACCACTGATGCCCGCCGAGCGTCGTGGGACGCAGGCGACCATTGTCCTTAATGGAGCGCACCATGGCGCCCAGGGTATCGACATGGCTCGCCAACACAAGCGGCTCGCCCTCGCCGCCAAGCTCAACCAGCACGTTGCCCTTATTGGAACGTTCGGGGCCAAAGCCCATATCGCGCAACGTTTCCATTAGATAATCAGTCGCCGCACGGGTATAGCCCGTAGGCGAAGCAATCGAGGTAAGCGCCTTCAACTGGTCAGTAATATAGGAGAGCATAGAATCCATCTTGGACACCAAAGTCACCCTTTCATATCGAATTAAACCCACAGCAACGATACCACCGCGAGCCATCTTTTTACCTAGCGAGACAACCCATCGGGCTTCTCAGAGCAGCGCCCACCACGATAACGAGCCGGCGGGCCCCCGCCCGTTAGCCCCAGAATCTTTCCGCAGGACAGAAGGAGGCCCCGCCGCACGTAGTGCGCAGCGGGGCCTCCGACATGTCCGAGGACGATTGTGGGGCTAACGGGCAGGGGCCCGCCGAACCATGTTAGGCAGCCGGGCAGATCTTCTTGAAGAGCTCGATGACGTCGTCGAGCGTCGCCTCGCGCGGGTTGCCCGGGAAGCAGGCATCGGCCATGGCGTCCTTGGCCAGGACCTCGATCTCGTCAGCCTTCATGGCCTCGCAGACGTGCGGGATGTTCACGTCAGCGGAGAGCTGCTTAACGGCGGCGATAGCGGCGTCGGCAGCCTCATCGGTGCTCATGCCCGTGGTGTCAACGCCCATGGCGACGGCGACCTTGGCCAGGCGCTCGGCGCAAACCGGCTTGTTGAACTCCATGGCAATCGGCAGCAGCATGGCGCAAGCGACGCCGTGCGGGGTGTCGTAGTGAGCGGACAGGGTATGAGCCATGGCGTGATCGATGCCCAGGCCAACGTTAGAGAAGCCCATGCCGGCGACATACTGACCAAGAGCCATGCCCTCGCGGCCGGAGCCGGGCTGGCCGGACTTGGCCTCGGCAACGGAGTCGCGCAGGTTCTCGCTGATCAGCTTGATGGCCTCAAAGTGGAACATGTCGGAGAGCTCCCAAGCGCCCTTGGTGGTGTAGCCCTCGATGGCGTGGGTCAGAGCGTCCATGCCGGTGGAAGCGGTCAGGCCGGCGGGCATGGAAGCCATCATGTCGGGGTCGACGACGGCGACCTCGGGGGCATCGTTGGTGTCGACGCACACGAACTTGCGGACCTTCTCGGGGTCGGTGATGACGTAGTTGATGGTCACCTCAGCAGCGGTACCGGCGGTCGTCGGCACGGCGATGGTGAACACGGCGTGGTTCTTAGTGGGAGCAACGCCCTCGAGGCTGCGGACATCGGCGAACTCGGGGTTGTTGATGATGATGCCGATGGCCTTGGCAGTGTCCATAGAGGAGCCGCCACCGACGGTCACGATAGCATCAGCCTCGGCGGCCTTGAAGGCCTCGACGCCGTCCTTGACGTTCTGGATAGTGGGGTTGGGCTTGATCTCGGAGTAGAGGCTCCAAGCGATGCCGGCGGCATCGAGCTCATCGGTCACCTTAGCGGTAACGCCAAACTTGACCAGATCGGGATCGGAGCAGACGAAAATCTTCTTGTAGCCGCGACGCTGGAGCTCGCCGGGGATCTCCTTGATGGCGCCGGAACCATGATAAGAAATGGTGTTGAGAACGAAACGATTAGCCATTGATAGCCTCCCATCGTGTGCGGGGCACCCATTACGCCCCACGCTATGGCTCCCATCCTAACGCTTTTGAAGCGAAAAACGCGTGAGAACGTCAGATTATTTAAAGCGTTTCAACAACTGGTATCGTCACCGCCTGACCACTAAACAAAAAAGGGGCGGCCGAGATGACCGTCCCCTCCCCATTATTGATCAGTGTGGCAAGGGGTCAGCCCCTTGCCACACCCTGCCGCTATTTTTGGCAGGCCTCTTTCCAATCTTCGCAGGCGCGCTTCCAGCGAAAACGCAGGTCGCGCTCGCGGTCGATAAACATGATGGCAAACGCCACGAACAGCAGCACGCTCGCCACCGCAATAGCGTGCAGCCCCATGCGCTCAATACACCAGTTTCCCAGCACAGCGCCAAACACAAAGGTAAAGATCACGCCAAAGTACAGCAGGCCGTTTTCCAAAAAGCCGCGCTTGTGGGTGATGATGTAATCGTCCACGTTTTGCAGCGCATTGCGCAGGTTACCGATGCACATGGTCGTGGCAATGCCGTGACCGTGGATCTTGCGGAAGCTCTCGACCTGCATACCGCAGGCAAACGAGATGAGGCAGTTGGCGAGCAAGTTGTAGCCGCCACCGGGGATAAAGCTCACGCCCAGCAAGATGACGGCTTCAAAGAACACCGTCACCTGGCGCCAGTGAATCACGCTGCCAAACCGTTCGTGTACCAGGTCGGCAAGCATAATGCCCACGGCAAACGACACCACAGGGAAGAAATAGCGCCCCGCGAGCGCCCAATTGCCCTCCGAGATGCTCACGCCCACCAGCAAGATGTTGCCCGTCTGCGCGTTGGCGAAAACATGGTCGCGCCCAATGTACGAATAAACGTCCATAAAGCCACCGGCGAGCGCCAAGATGATGCCCAGCTCAATAGACTCCGATATCTGTTTGGCACGCTGCATCGTCGTGCGCCCTCCTTGTTGACGACCCTCTCGTGCGTTGGCGGAAACATAGCCGCCGTTCATACTGTAACCCATTGACAACATGGCGCGCCCGCGAGACGGACTCCCCAACGCGCAGATACACCGTCTGGAAACAAACGGCGGGCGCGGCATCGACACCCGACACCTCATGTACTCCACCAGTCTTTTTAGACCCGTCCCAAAAAAACTGGTTACAATTACGTGCAGCATACAAACACCGGGAGGAATCGTGGCAAAAAAGCCCCAGGACGCTCAGCACAACCAGCACGGCAAGCATGCCCAACGCGGCCAGCAGCAAAAGCGTGGAAGCAAAGCCCAGGGCTCGCGCCCCGCGCATGCCCCGGCAGCGCCTGTCCGCCCCTGGCGCCCGGGCCGCGATAAGTTCCTCCCCGTCAGCCGCGCCGACATGGATGCGCGCGGCTGGGACCAGTGCGACTTTGTCTACATCTGCGGCGACGCCTACGTGGACCATCCCAGCTTTGGCATGGCCATCATCAGCCGCGTCCTCGACGCGCACGGCTACAAGGTGGGCATCATCTGCCAACCCGACTGGACCGACCCCGCCAGCATCACCGTGCTCGGCGAGCCGCGCCTGGGCTTTCTCGTCAGCGCCGGCAACATGGACTCCATGGTCAACCACTATTCGGTGACCAAGCACCGCCGCCACACCGACGCCTATACCCCCGGTGGCGAGGAGGGACACCGCCCCAACCGTGCCGTCACGGTCTACGGCAACCTCATCCGCCAGACATTCAAGAACGCCCCCATCATCATCGGCGGCATCGAGGCAAGCCTGCGTCGCTTGGCCCACTACGACTACTGGCAGGACAAGCTCAAGCGCTCGGTACTGCTCGACTCGGGCGCCGACATCCTCATCTACGGCATGGGCGAGCACGCGATTGTCGAGATCGCCGACGCGCTCGACGCGGGACTGCCCGTCGATCAGATCACCTATATCAACGGCACCGTCTACCGCACGGGTTCGCTCGACGAGGTCTACGACTACGACCTGCTGCCCAGTTGGGACGACCTTACCGCCGACAAGCTCAACTACGCGCGCAGCTTTAACGTGCAGCAGCAGAATATGGACCCCATCACCGGACATCGCCTGGTAGAGCCCTACCCCAACAGCGTCTATGTGGTGCAGAACCCGCCGTCGGCGACGCTCACCACCGACGAGATGGACGAGGTGGCCGAACTCCCCTACGCACGCGATTGGCATCCCGATTACGACGCGGCGGGCGGCGTGCCGGCCTTTGCCGAGATCAAGTTTTCCATTAGCTCCAACCGCGGCTGTTTTGGCGAGTGCTCGTTTTGCGCGCTCACCTTCCACCAGGGTCGCGTGCTGCAGATGCGCAGCCACGACTCGATCATGCGCGAGGCCGAGCTGCTCACGCGCGATCCCGAGTTTAAGGGCTATATCAACGACGTGGGCGGGCCGACGGCCAACTTTAGCCGTCCCGCCTGCGACAAGCAGCTCAAGCACGGCGTATGCAAGAACAAGCGATGCCTGTGGCCGAGCGTGTGCAAGAACATGGTGGTCGACGAGAGCGGCTACACCCAGCTGCTGCGCGACCTGCGCCAGCTGCCGGGCGTCAAGAAGGTCTTTGTCCGCAGCGGCATCCGCTTCGACTACACCATGGCCGATGCCTCGGATGAGTTTTTGCGCGAGCTGCTGGAGCACCACGTCTCGGGCCAGCTACGCGTAGCACCCGAGCACGTGAGCGACGCGGTGCTTTCCGTGATGGGCAAACCGAGCCGAGCCGTCTACGACGCATTCTGCCGCAAATTTGAACGCTTGAACCGCGAGTACGGACTCAAGCAGTACGTGGTGCCGTATCTGA
This sequence comes from Collinsella sp. LCP19S3_B7, assembly GCF_052121795.1. Taxonomy (NCBI): domain Bacteria; kingdom Bacillati; phylum Actinomycetota; class Coriobacteriia; order Coriobacteriales; family Coriobacteriaceae; genus Collinsella; species Collinsella sp. LCP19S3_B7. The sequence goes on along the minus strand of NZ_JBQKDO010000007.1, from coordinate 45,191 downwards.
TCTCGAGCCACCCCGGATCGACGATGAAGGAAGCCGTGGACCTTGCCGAGGCCGTGCGAGACATGGGCTACATGCCCGAGCAGGTGCAGGACTTCTACCCCACGCCGTCCACCATGTCGACGTGCATGTACTACACCGGCGTGGACCCGCGCACCATGGAGCCGATCTATGTGGCGCGCGACCCGCACGAAAAGGCCATGCAGCGCGCGCTCATCCAGTATCGCAAGCCCGAGAACTACAAGCTCGTGCGCGAGGCGCTAGAGAAAGCCGGGCGTCGCGATTTGATCGGCTACACCAAGCATTGCCTGATCCGTCCCGTGCCGCCACGCCCGGGCGAGACATCTGCCGGCGGCGGACATGGCACCGGCAAGAAGGGCGGCAAGGGCCACGGTGGCGCTGGCGGCGCTGGAGCCAAGGGACCCAAGGGCAGCAAAGGGCACAGCGGCATGTCGCGCGCGCAGAACACCGCCGGGCGCAACCGTGCGGCTCAGGGGCGTCAGGGTGCCAACGGAGGCGGTCGCCGCAACTAAGGCAGCAATGCGCTCGCTTCGTCCATCCCACACGCGTGGCGCAGCGAGCGCATTGCCTCAACGTGAATGACGCCGGCGATGGCGACCGTAATTACCACGTCGAGCGGCGTGTTCACAAACCAGAGTAGGCCCATGAGATACGACCCGGCATTAAAGGCAAAGTGCAGCAAGATCGTGTAGCGGAGCTTTCCGGTCGTCACGAGCAACCAACCAAAGATGAGGGCGGCGGCACCCGCGTAGCAACCCTGCACCCAATTCATGTGCATAAAACCGAAGATTGCCGCCTGCAGCACAATCGCCGCGGCGACACCCCACGTGCTTGGGGCCGCCCAGGGCACTATGGCGCCGTCTTGCGCACTCGCACGACGCCGGCGCTTCCAGAGCGGACGGCACTGGGGATTAAACGCACGCAGCGAAAACTCAAAGATAACACCGCGCACCAGGAGCTCTTCGCAAAACGGCGCGCCGAGCACCGTGGTCAGGACGGCAAGAGGACTGGTATCGCCCATGCCCGTTTCCTCGACAAGCTCGCTGTAGTCGGCCGCGGCATCGGGCAACAGCGACAGCACGGCATCGGTCACGTAGCTAACGACCACCTGCAGGGCAAGACCGATCACGATAACGCAGGCGATGCGTTTCCACGCCCCACGCGCTCCCCCGCCGAGCGGATGCTCGCTTTGCGAACGCGCCATAAACGAGCGCGGCCACAGATAACGCCACCACAGCAGCGCCATCAAAAACGACGCCGTCTGAGCGGCGGCTTGGAACCATTGAATATCGAGATTGTCAATCGGATAGCCCGTCAGCACCGACACGGCATCGAGAACAGAAAACAGAACCACGCTCAGGGCTATATCGGCAGCGACAACGCCAAAACAGGCGAGCGCCCACGCTATCGCATTGAGCATGCCAACCTCCTCAAAACCCGGCACTTGGGGACGTTCCTTAACTGCCGGCAGAAAATGAACGTCCCCAAGTACCGGCAGTTTGGGACAGTCATTGTTGATGAGAATCGGGTGCAGTGCCAAAGGCCCCGCTGGGCGAAATGTCGAACGGGAAGGTGCCGCAGCGATTGAACGCGGCGATAAACATGCGGATGGCGTTGGACGGCGTGGTGCCCACGAGCTGGGTTGCCGCCGCGAAGGCCGCCTTTTCCTCGGGCAAGACCTTCGCGACAACCGGGGTCATGTGTTCTGCCATGGCGCTTCCTTTTTGAAACAACGGTAGTGCGGATAGATGCGGGCCACGCGGCTGGGCGACGGGCTGTGAAGGCAACCCGATTGGCCCGCATCTGGAGTTTGTTTCTGCGGCGTTGGTATTACTTGGTATTCCAGAGTTATACCCAGCAGATAGAATACCACACCCGGTCCCATGGGGACGGAGAAAAGACGGATTATTTTGTTGCTGGGTTAGTATTTAGAGCGTGATGATGTCCGAGATATCGAGGGCCTAAGCGTCGGCGTATGGCGCGCCCAGGCTGGGTATCCGACGCATGGCGCCCTATTGTCTTGCATCATTTCACTTATGCCATGCATAAAAAGACGGGGGCGCCCCTTCCCACCCCAACGTACCCCCGCTTGGACCGTGCAAAAACCGGAGTTTTCAGCATCGCGGCCCCCGCAGGCGGTGCCGCGAATCGTGGACGCCGCGCGATTGGCGTCGTTTTGGGGCACGGCGCGACGCGAAACGCGCGTTATCGCCGCGCCGGACGCCGTCAGCCAACCCAAATCGCCTGCCGAAGGATCCTGCTGGCTCAAATAGACGCTTCCGGCGCGTATGCAGTCACCCCGGCTTGCTGAAAACTCCCAAAAATGCACGGCGCGCCCCGGGGGACCCGTGCGCGCCACGAAAAACACGCCCGCATCCAAAAGAATGCGAGCGCGAAAGCCGGATGGCAGCAAGGGCGCCAAGCAGCGGGCGAAATCCCCGGCGTGTCCTCCCGGGCACCGCAGCCGCCGCGCGTCAGCAGAAAACCTCATGCCCTGCGTCGATGTCGGCCCCCGCATACGCGAATCTCCAACTAGGTCGATAGCCCGTATCTCTTGCCACGACCGTCTCCGCGCGTTTCCACGAAGAAGACTCGCCCCACCTAATACTGAGCCCACTAAAAGGGCCCCGAGCATAGTCTGCTCGAGGCCCAAACTCGTGTCGCCTTACCGCGCGACGCGTATGTTACTTGCGCTTGCCGCCGCCGTCACCGGGGCGACGGGAGCTGCCGCCGCGCTTGCCGCCACGATTGTTACCATAGCTGCCACGGTTATCGCGACCGCCGGCACGGCCGCCACGGGAGCCGGCCTGGTTGCTGCCACGTCCGCCGCGATAGCCGCCGCGGCGCTCTTCGCGGGTATCGTCGTAGTTGCGCCAGTCATCGCGACGATCTCGACTGGCACGCGGATCGCGACGATCGCGCGACTCGCCAGAACGGCCGGCGCCACTGCGGCCGCCATTTCCGCGAGCATCCTCGCGACGCTCACCGCCGCGGCCACCACGCTCTTCAAAGCGCTTGCCGCCACGGGACTCGCCGCCGCGGCCGCCGCGCTCGTCATCGCGACCGGAACGACGACGGTCGCCCGAGCCGCGCTTGCCGCCGCGCGAGCCACGGCCCTCGTCCTCGCGCTCAACACGGCGACGACCGCCGCGGTCCCCGTCCTCGCGGCGACGGCGATGTGCCTCGCCCTGGAACTGCTTGGCACGGCGCTCGGCACGGTTGCCGCGCGGGGCCGGCTCGACGGCACCAGCACCGGCACGCTCCTCGGCAGCCACCTCGCGGGCCACGCTCTCCACGGCCTCGTCCACGCGAGCCTGAACGCCCTCGCGCACGCGGGTCTTGCCGCCGCGCTTGGGACGGCTCGGGCGCTCGCTGTCGCCGCGACGCTCATCGCGACCACGGTTGGAACGACCGGCCACATCGCCGTAATCGTCGCCGTTGCGCTTGCCGTCGCGACGCGCCTGCTCAAGCTTCTTCTTGCTCTTGGACTTACCGCGCTTGGTCTTCTTCTTCACCTTAAAGGCCGCAGGGTCGCGCTCGGGATCAACCGCGGGCGGATTGGGGCCCACGTGCAGGTCGCCGGCCTCGTAGATGTCGGCGGTCTTGTCCATGAGCTTCTCGATCTCGTAGAACTCATCCACGTCCTGCTCGGTCACAAACGTGATGGCCCAGCCCAGCTCGCCGGCGCGGCCCGTACGGCCAATACGGTGGATGTAGTCGGTCGGCTCGGCCGGCACGTCAAAGTTCACGACGTAGCGCACGTCGCTGATGTCGATGCCGCGGGCGAGCACGTCGGTTGCCACCAGCACGTCGACGGTGCCGTCGCGGAAGGCCGAAAGCGCGCGCTCGCGCTGGGCCTGGCTGCGGTTGCCATGAATCGCGGCAGCCTTGATACCCTTGCGCTCCAGACGACGGCAGCAGCTGTCGGCACGGTGCTTGGTGCGCATAAAGACGATGGTGCGCTCCGGGCCTTCCTTTTTGAGGAACTCGGGCAGCAGGTTGTTCTTGGCCTCGATGGACACCGGGAACACAAACTGGTCGACGGTGTCGGCGGTCGACGTGGCGGGCGCGATCTCCACGCGGGCCGGGTCGCTCACTAGGTCGGTGATCTCGCCCACGGCCTCCTCGTCGAGGGTCGCCGAGAACAGCAGCGTCTGGCGCTCGGCCGGCGTCTCGCGCACAATACGGCGAACGGCGGGCAAAAAGCCCATGTCGAGCATGCGGTCGGCTTCGTCGAGCACCAGCACCTTGACCTCGTCCAGGTGGCAAGCGCCCTGCTCGATCAGATCGACCAGACGGCCCGGCGTTGCGACCAGGATGTCGCAGCCGTACTTGAGGGCAGCGGTCTGCGGCTTGTAGCTCACGCCGCCCACGACGGTCACGGCAACATGGCCGGTGACGTCGGCGATCTTGCTCGCGACCTCGTCGATTTGCTGGGCGAGCTCGCGCGTAGGGGTGATGACGAGCATCACGGGGCCGCGGCCGTTTCCCTCGGGCTTTTTAGCACCGCGACGACGGTTACGGCCGCCGCGCTCGCGCACAGGTTTGGGAGGAGCGATGTGCTCCAGATTGTTCATGGTCGGCAGCAAAAAGGCGGCCGTCTTGCCGGTGCCGGTCTGAGCGGCGGCAAGCAGGTCGCGGCCCTCGAGCACCACGGGGATCGAGCCGGCCTGCACGGGCGTCGGCGCCGTGTAACCCAGGTTCTCGATGGCACGAAGTATCTCGTCCGAAAGACCCAGCTCGTCAAAGGCGGGCAGGTTCTCGGTAGCGGACTCGACGGTCTCGGCGGCGCTGGCCTCGTCGGCCGCATCGAAGGCAGCCTGGGCCATGGTCTCGCGGGTCTCGTCCAGGATCTCGGCGTCGGTGACGTCGGATACAGAATTACGCATATGTTGTTGTTCCTTATCTGCACGCGCAAGGGGCACGGCATGCGGCCGCGCGGGCGTGCTTGGTAGTGCGCTAGTACATACAAAAACGGGTGCGCACAGAGAGGACGTTGCTCAGCACGCTGGCGATCGCTTTGGCAGCCCTATCACGCGCCGTCCAGACGCAGCAGCTCTAAGCGATGGAGCAGATTCGCCGCCGGTTAGTATACCTGCACTCCGTATGCCCCCACGTAAACCACAGATGACGAGGCGGACGGAGCCGAGCAGAGACCCCCGCCGGACAACATCTCAATCTGTAACAGTTACGAGGCAAAACCGGGTCTACACGTTACGAATCGAGACGAACCAAAACCTCGTAAAACAACATCTCGATCTGTAACAGATAGAGGTCATTTTCCCTGCCAGATGTTACAGATCGAGATGTTAAGCAACCGCCGAATTGTTTGTCTCAATCTGTAACAGTAACTCGGCAAAAACGGAACTAGATGTTACAGATTGAGACGAAGGGCGAGGATGGTGCACTAACTTGGCAGTCGACCCCCGTATCGGAATGTCATACATTTCAACTTTTGCCATACACCCCCAGGGGGTATGGGTGTATAGTATCGAGAGGTTAACAATTCCAACACCGAACCACAGAAAGGAGAGGCCATGGCTCAAGATAAGTTCGACGTAGGCGGCATGACATGCGCCGCCTGCCAGGCGCACGTGGACCGTGCCGTGAGCAAGCTCGACGGCGTCCAAAGCGTCGCGGTCAACCTACTCGCCGGTTCCATGATGGTCGACTACGACCCCGCGCAGGTCTCCCCCGACGATATCTGCACCGCCGTCGACCGCGCGGGCTACTCGGCCTCACCCGTCAGCACGGGCACCGGTGCCGCCGGCTCAAACGGCAGCGCGCAAGCCAGGTCCGGCGCCGCCCATATGGAGTCGCCCACCAAAAAGTTGGAGGTCGCCGCCTCTGCCATGCGCACCCGCCTCATCGTCTCGATCGTCTTCCTCATCCCACTGTTCTACATAGGCATGGGACACATGCTCGGCTGGCCGCTGCCCGGCATTTTCACCGACCATATCCACAGCATGACGCTCGCCCTCACCGAGCTTGTCCTGCTCATCCCCATCGTCTACGTCAACGACGCATACTTTACCAACGGGTTTAAATCGCTCGCGCACGGCGCACCCACCATGGACGCCCTTATTGCCGTGGGCGCCACCGCTTCCATTGCCTGGTCGCTCTATGCCATGTTCATCATGGCCGACCAGCTGGCCACGGGGCAGGTGCACGAGGCCATGATGACAGGCATGGACAATCTGTATTTTGAGAGCGCGGGCACGATCCTGTCGCTCGTCACCGTGGGCAAATACCTCGAGACGCGCAGTAAGTCCAAAACCGGCGGCGCCATCGAGGCGCTCATCGATCTGGCGCCTAAAACCGCGACCGTCGTTGCCGACGACGGCAGCGAAACCACCGTCGACGTCGATAGCATCCTTCCCGGCCAGGTCCTGCGCGTGCACCCCGGCGAGTCAATCCCCGTCGACGGCGTGGTGCTCGAGGGTAGCTCGGCCGTGGACGAGAGTGCGCTCACCGGCGAGTCAATCCCCGTGGAAAAGACCGCCGGCGACACCGTCAACGCCGCCACCGTCAACCGCACCGGCTCGTTTACCTTCCGCGCCACGCGGGTTGGTGCCGAGACATCACTCGCCAAGATCATCCAGCTCGTCGAGGACGCCAACGCCACCAAGGCGCCCATCGCCCGCATGGCCGACAAGGTCGCCGGCGTGTTCGTGCCCGTGGTGTTCGTGATCTCGGCCGTGACCTTTGCGGTGTGGATGGCACTGACCGGCAGCATAAACGAGGCACTTACCTCCGCCGTGGCCGTGCTGGTGATCAGTTGTCCCTGCGCGCTCGGCCTAGCCACGCCCGTCGCCATTATGGTGGGCACCGGCAAGGGCGCCGAGATGGGCATTCTGTTTAAGAGCGCCGAGGCGCTGGAGAACCTGCGCGGCGTGGGTACCGTGGTGCTCGATAAGACGGGTACGGTCACCCGCGGCAAACCTGCCGTGACCGATATCGTGGTAGCCACGCGCGCCGACGGCTCGCCCGCCATGAGTGAAAAGGCGTTACTGAAGCTCGCTGCCGCGCTGGAGCGCTCGAGCGAGCATCCGCTGGCCGAGGCGATTATGACCGAGTGCGAGGCGCGCGGAATCGTGGCGCGCATGGTCGAGGACTTTGCCGCCGTGCCTGGACGAGGCGTTACGGCGCGCGAGGGGCAGAATATCATCGCAGCCGGCAACGTGCGTCTGATGAACGAGCTGGGCGCGGAGGTGCCCTCAGGACTTGCGGAGCGATTTGCCGCCGAGGGCAAGACACCGTTGTTCTTTGCCAAGAACGGCGAGCTTGTCGGCACCATTGCCGTAGCTGACGAGGTCAAGGAGACGAGCGCCGAGGCCATCGCTGCGCTGCGTTCGCTCGGCGTCGACGTGCACATGCTCACCGGCGACAACCGTGTGACGGCCGAAGCAATCGCCCGCCGCGTAGGACTGAGCAGCAAGCAGGTCATTGCCGACGTGCTTCCCGCCGACAAGGAACGCCACGTGCGCGAACTGCAGGATGCGGGCGGCAAGGTCGCCATGGTGGGCGACGGCATCAACGACTCCCCCGCCCTGGCGCGCTCCGACGTGGGCCTTGCTATCGGCACCGGCGCCGACATCGCCAAGGAAGGGGCAGATGTGGTACTCATGCGCAGCGACCTCATGGACGTCGCCCGCGCTATCGAGCTTTCGCGCGCCACGATTCGCAACATCAAGCAAGACCTGTTCTGGGCGCTGTTCTACAACGGCATCGGCATTCCGCTCGCTGCGGGCGCGTTCTTCCCCCTCACCGGCTGGCAGCTCTCGCCGATGTTTGGCGCCGCGGCGATGAGCCTGTCGAGCGTGTGCGTCGTGTCCAATGCTCTGCGCCTGAAATCCTTTAAGCCTAAAGTGGCAAAATAGGCTCACCATTACGTCCATTTAGAACGGGTTTTCCAGGTGCCCGAGATTGACCTGAAAGAGGAGCGACGCGTACTTTGGTACGCGAGCGACGGCTTGAAGGTCAAGGTCGGGTGCCTGGGAAAGCCGACATAACAGAGAGGAATACCCATGCGTTACACAATTAAGACTTCCGGCCTTATGTGTGGCCACTGCGACGCTACTGTCGAGACGGCACTGCTCAACGTTGCCGGCGTGACCGACGCCGATGCCGATCACGAGACTCAGACGGTACAGGTGGAGTGCGCCGACACCGTGGCCGCCGAGCAGCTCGCTGCCGCCGTCGAGAGCGCCGGCGAGAAGTTCCACGCCCTGTCCGTGACCGCAGCCTAGCTGCTACCAGAAGCATTCGACCCCATCGACCAGAAACGAGGACCCGCCATGATGGCAGACCACAAATCGGTGAACCGTATGCTCAAGACGGCGCGCGGCCAGATCGACGGCATCCTGCGGATGGTCGAGGAGGACCGCTACTGCGTCGATATTTCCACGCAGCTCATGGCCACACAGGCACTCCTCGCGCGCATTAACGCCGACGTGCTCAAGGCGCATATCGAGGGCTGCGTGACTTCAGCAATCGAATCGGGCGACGAAGACCTCAAAGCCGCGAAGCTCGCCGAGATCGAACGCGTCGTCGACAAGCTCTCTAAGTAATCGGCGCATTGAGGACAAACCACTTTGCACCGTCTTGATGTTCCGAGGACGGGTATGTTTGCACCACATTGGCGCAGATTAACCTGTCCCCCTTGCTCTAAATCGGGTATAAAGGCGTGCGGCATATCGAACGAAAGGCAATTTGCATGAATGACTTTATGAAGGGCCGCAATGGCGCCGACGAGCTCACCATCGTGATGGGTTTTGCGGGCATCGTCATCGCGATGATCGGATCGATGGCCCGCATCCAGTGGCTCAGTTGGATCGCCATCGCCGTCATCGTGATCGGCGTGCTGCGCGGCCTGTCCAAAAACATCGACGCACGTCGCAAGGAGAACGAGGCCTTTGTCGCCGGCTCGGCTAAGGTCCCCGGCTTGGGCAAGTTTGTCGCCAGCTTGGGTGGCGGCGCTGCAGCGGCCAGCACCTCACGCGCGGCCGGCACCAGTAAGGAAGACTTTGAGCGTGCCAAGCGCACGGCCAAGAAGATGTGGAAGGGTCGCAAGACCACGGCATACCTCAAGTGCCCCAACTGCGGCCAGATGCTCTCCGTTCCCAAGGGCAAAGGCAAAATCCGTGTCACCTGCCCCAAGTGCCACGCCAAGATGGAGACGCGCTCGTAGCCGCCATACCGCAGGACAAAATAAAAGCCGAGGCCTCGCACTGGGACCTCGGCTTTTTTGAATGCGACAAAGGGCCCGCCCCCGTCACACCTACGCCACGCCGTCGCGGGCAAGCTCCTCGGCAAGCGCCTCGGCTGGCATGGCCATAATCGTGTCGAGCTCGGCGTCCACCTCGGGAATACGCTTCACCTTGAGTTTGCGCACCAGATCGCCACGACACATCACGTGCATCGGCTCGCGCAGAGCGCACAGGTCATCGAGCGGGTTCTCGCGCGTCACCAGGATATCGGCAGCCTTGCCGCACTCGATCGCACCGGTCTCGCCGCCCAGCCCCAGCAGCTCAGCATTAACCTGCGTAGCCGTATGCAGCGCAAACGCATTGCTCACGCCCACGTACTTGGCAAAATAGGCCACCTCGCGCCACATGTCGTACTGGGTCACGAACGGGCAGCTCGAATCCGTACCCAAACCCACCTTGATACCGGCTTCCAGCGCCGCACGAGCGCTCTCGATAATGCCCGAGCACACGATATCGCCGTTCTTCTTTTGCGTGTCAGTCGAATGAGTCTTCTCCGGATCGAGCAGCACAAACGGCAGTGCGGGGCTGATCGTGCAGGTCACACTCGGCGCACGCCCCTCGAGCTGAGTTCCCGCGGCGCCGCAGTACAGCTCCAGGATCTCGGGCGTCAACGGAGCGCCGTGCTCGATCGTATCGACGCCGGCCTCGAGCGCGGCGCGTACGCCCTCGGTGCTCTCGACATGAGCCATAACCGGAAGGCCCATATCGTGCGCTGCCTTGCACGCCGCCGCGGCAACCTCCACCGGCATACGCAGCACGCCCGGCTCGCCTACCTCGGTCGCATCGAACACGCCGCCCGTTACGAACAATTTAATGACATTGGCACCGCGCGCATACAAGTCGCGCACCTGTTCGGCCGCCTCGGAGGGACTGTTGGCCACCTGGGCGAACAAGCCCGCGCCGTGGCCACCCGGCACCGTGACGCCCGTTCCCGGCGCCACCAAACGCGGACCCTGATACTTGCCGGCGTCGATAGCATCGCGCACGGCCAGATCGGCAAACAGCGGGTCGCCCGCGCCGCGCACCGTGGTCACGCCACTTGCCAGTTGTTGTTGGGCGCTGCCCTTAAGAATATGGCGCACGATAGCGCGCCCCACGGGATTATCGAGCTTCTTCATCAGCGTGCCCGCATCGCCCGCCGAAACCGGCTTGCCCGAGCCGCACAGATGCACATGCATATTGATGAGGCCCGGCATGAGATACGCCCCGGCCAGGTCGAGGACCTCGGCACCTGCAGGCGCCTGCGCCACAGCACTCGGCCCCATCCACGTGATGACACCGCGCTCAACGGCCACGGCCATGTCGGGCTGCGGCTCCATATGCTCCGAACCATCCAGGACGGTCGCATTGATAAACAACGTGGAACGATCGGCAGACGCCATATCGAGCTCCTCCCTCACGATTAACTTGAACATTTGTCCATTATCACCTAATGCAGCAAACTAAAGTCGAACATATCGGTTAGCGGAGGGACGAGAGAGATGTGAGGGCAAACGGAGACAGCACGGCAATGCTCCGGCCGTTCCAGCAAAACGTCTTGATTTGTAACAGGTAGACCAGGTTTTAGCAGCCAGATGTTACAGATCGAGATCTTTCGGCACCGTGTCCAGCCTTTGTCTCAATCTGTAACAGTTGGGTCGAATTTTGTCCGTTAGATGTTACAGATCGAGATATTCTCCAGCCCTGTCGTCAAACATCTAAATCTGTAACATGTAGACAGGTTTTCGGCCTCTAGATGTTACAGATTTAGATCTTTTAGCGGCAGCCAACCTTCTGTCTCGATCTGTAACGGTTACGAGGCCAAACGGCCCCTTGTTGTTACAGATCGAGACAAACTCGTCCGGAACAACCACATTCGCGTTAGTCGTACCCCTCAGCGCCCATACCACTGACGCTTCCATCCCTCAGCCAAATCGGCCCGCTGCGAAATACCCGCCAGCCTCATCTTTTCAGCCAGCTTCCCCGGGTTCTTGAGTTCATCAAACGTGAACCTCAGTACCTTGTGCCCGAGCATTGTCAGATGAGATTCCCGCTGACGCTCTGCTACGAACGGATCGACCGACTCCCGATCCCCACCATCCTGCAGGGTATACTTTTCTCTTCCGTCGAGCTCGCCAATCATGCACGTCCCGTCCTCGAGCCTCCAGAAATAATCGACTCGAAACACCTGGCTCGAATCGAGCGGATCGCGAAACTCCACCTGCAACTCTGGCACCGGAAAACCGTATGCAATAAAGAACGCCCGGAACCGAGACTCGCCACCGTTTTCGGACAGCCCGTCCGCATGCGACGCAATCACCTGAGCTCTGCGATACCCGCGTCTGCCCTCGCAATCGGCCTGGAGCCGTTCGCAGAGGTCGACGCGCGATATGCCCTTCGCCCGCAGCGCAGAATCGGCAATCGCCAGACCATATGAAAACGGCGCACGCAGCAGACAATCCTCCACCGTGCGCCAAAACGGCGTCACTCGCACGCCGTCGACGCGCTCAAGCGCACCCGACGCCTGCGGACGCAGCAGCCTATATCCCGTACTCAACGCCACCGAACAACCCGTCTTGACCAAGTAACGCGGCCCGAGCAGATCATTCGGCACCTCCAGACCCCATATCAGCGCGGCGTCATACCCCCAAAACGCCCAATCGGGATGAAACTCCGCAAGCCCCTTGATGGTCCGCCGAGCCCGCTCCGGCGGCGTCAACGCATCCCATTCATGCTGAAAACAGAATAGGTGCGATTCGGGCTCCGCAATATCGTCTGTGCCCACATGGCGCCGCAGCCACATGAGCTCGGCATTGTCGTGCGTCGCAAGCAGCACGCCTTGTTCAGCCGTCTCCGTGAGCCTGGCAAGCATCCTATTCCGCGCCAAGGTGCTACGTGCTGCATGTTTGTGTTTGAAAACGGTATTAGACACTTTCATCACCACCACGTCAGACAAATGGACCATCGTCACCGTTGCCTCCGCTGACAAATGTCTTGATCTGTAACAGGAAGACAGTCTTTGAGCCTCTAGTTGTTACAGATTTAGATCTTTCGGCACCGCGCCCAACCTTTGTCTCGATCTGTAACAGTTGGATCGAGTTTTGGCCTGCAGATGTTACAGATCGAGACATCCCCCCTGCCGGGTTCCAAACATCTCAATCTGTAACAGTTAGACGTTCTCCAGACCCCTAAACGTTACAGATTTAGACAAACCAGCAACGCCCAAGCATTCGTCTCGATCTGTAACGGGTGGACCGGTTTTTTGTCCCTTGACGTTACAGACCGAGACAAATAGACGAGCGGCGGCGGCGCGACTGCCCATCCCCTACTCCCATTCCTGTTTGTAGATGTTGAGTGACTTTACGTAGCGCCCCTGGGCGCCCATGATGTCGCGAACCAGCCGTAAGAAGAAGCTGATACACGAGGTATCGAAGCCATCTTCTAGGTCCTCAGGATGCACCGCGCCAGGCCCGTCGACCGCCGTATCGCTCAGACGCGCAATGTCGTAGAGGTAGAGCTGCCCCGCCGTCAGCCAGACATCGTCGACGCACGCGAGGCGCACCGCAATCGCGCCATCGCGCCAGTGCTCCTTTTGCACGATATGCGGATCGTAGACGTCAAAGCGACGGTCGGTACGCGTGTCACGCAGCGCGACCATACCGGTCGCGGGATCCTTATCCAAAATGCCAAAGCGCGAGAAATAGTGCGTGTCGCGTACCTGTTCGAGCCGTCTGAGCGAGACAGGCGAAAGCGACGCCGGCGGCTCGTCAACATACAGCTCAAGCAGCGTCTTGCCATGGTAATAGGGACGCTCGAACAGCAGCCAATCGGTAAATGCCATGTTATAGGCCATGATTTCATTTTGCGAGGGCTCCTCGCAATAGCTGAGCCATGGATCGACTATCACTTCGAACTGTGTACGCGCCGCCTCCAAAAACTGAAACTTGCGCAGCATCCAAAACTGGGCCATGCCGGCAATATCGTCACCGACGGCCTCGGCCAGACGTCCCCGGTCCAAAACATGATCAGCCATGGCATCCTCCTCAAACTGATAAACCTCAATTTGAGCTTACGAGGAGGGCGGGTGGTCGCCGCCATCACGGGCGAAATGGGCATCGGGCTGCAAACCAGATGCTGACCAAGCACTTGACGGGATACTTGCAGATTATGCAAATTGCCACAAAATCGCGGGTAGAACTAGACGAATCACCCGCGCCGCTGTCCGCAAACAACTAAAGCCGCCACATAAACAGCAGAGCGCAACGAGCGCAAACGCCAACGGGTAGGCAGCCAAACGTCGGCAAACGAGCAAAACGCTCGCAAACCCGCAAGGAGTGTCCCCGGATGCCGGCACGTAAGGAACGTCCCCAGCTGCCGGCACTTGGGGACGCTCCTTACGTGCCGGCCGTTGGGGACAGCCCTTGCCGATTCGATTGTTGAGTAACTCCGTGATTGTCTTACAGCCCCAGCGCCTCGGCGACCTCGGCTGCGCAGGCGAGGGCATCGGCCATGGCACTCACCACGAGCGAGCTACCGTTGCGGGCATCGCCGGCCACATACACCGGCGCGGCATCTGCGGCAACGCCATCCACGCGAGCCGCAAGATGCGAGTCATCGGAGGCCATCACGGGCAACGGACGGCCCGCCGTGGCAATAGGCACGTCAACAGCGTCGAACACGCCGTGCTCCGGACCCGTAAAGCCACAGGCGATCAGCACCAGCTGGGCCGGCACCTCGTGCTCGGAGCCCGCAATGCGTTCGGGCTTGCCGGCCGACCAGTCCAGATCGACCACGCGCAGGCCCGCGGCAGCGCCCTTCTTGTCCAGCAATACCTCGAGCGTATCCACGCCCCAAGCACGCATCTCGCCGCCCATGGCAGCGATAGCCTCCTGCTGACCGTAGTCGGTCTTCTTAACGTTGGGCCACTGCGGCCAGGAATTGCTCGCCGCACGCTTATCGGGCGCAGCCGGCAAGAACTCAAACTGACGCACACTGCGTGCACCCTGGCGCACCGCGGTACCCACGCAGTCGTTGCCGGTATCGCCGCCGCCAATGACCACAACGTCCAGGCCGCGCGCGTTCACCGCGGGCTCACCGCCATCGAGCACCGAGACGGTCGAAGCCGTCAGGTAGTCCACGGCATACACCACGCCCGGGGCATCCACATTCGCAGCCAAAAGACCGCGGGGCGTACGAGCACCGGCAGCCACCACAACGGCGTCAAAACCATTGAGCTTGGCCGCCACCGCAGGGTTCGTAACGTCAGTACCCAACTCAAAGACAATGCCCAGCTCGCGCATGAGCGCCACGCGGCGCTCGACCACGGACTTCTCGAGCTTCATGTTGGGAATGCCGTACATGAGCAGACCGCCTGGGCGGTCGTCGCGCTCAAACACCGTCACGCGGGCACCGCGACGCGCAAGTTCCCATGCAGCCACCAGGCCAGCCGGGCCGGAGCCCACCACGGCGACCGAGGGCGCGTCCTCCCCTGCCGGCTCAAAGCGACGCGGGCCGCCGTTTGCCCATTCGTGGTCGCTGATCGCGCGCTCGTTATCGTGAATCGTTGTGGGCTGGCCGTCGACCGAACCCAGGTTGCACGCAGCCTCGCACAGTGCCGGGCACACGCGGCTCGTAAACTCGGGCATGGGCGAGGTGAGCGACAGGCGCTCGGCCGCCTCGTCCCAGCGACCGCGATACACCAGCTCGTTCCACTCGGGAATCAGGTTGTGCAGCGGACAGCCACTCGGACGCGCCTTGCCAAAGCTCGCACCCATCTGGCAAAACGCCACGCCGCACATCATGCAGCGGCTCGCCTGGGCGCGGCGCGCATCGTCGTCGAGCTCCACATACAGCGGATCGAAATCGCGGCTGCGCTCCTCCACGGGGCGCAGCTCGTGGGTCACGCGATCGATATTAAGAAAAGCACCGGGCTTACCCATGGCACTTACCCCTCCTTCTTGGTCGAAGCAACAGGGCTGGCAGCCACGGGCGCAGCACCGCCCGCGACATCAAAGCGAGCGACATCCGCGTTGCTCGCGCGGCCGGTCACGATATCAAACGCCAACTCCTCGGCCTGCGCGTGCGTCTTGCCCACGGCCTCGGCCGCAGCGACAATCGCCAGCACGCGCTCGTACTCGGTCGGAATGACCTTCACAAAGTGCTTGCTCATCGTCTCGAAGCTGTAGAGCAGCTTAATGCCGCGCGGGCTCTGCGTCGCGTCCACGTGCTCCTGGATGAGCGCGCGAATCTGCGCCAGCTCGACAGCCGTCGGGGCCTTGAGTTCCACGCTCTCGTGGTTCACACGGGCTTCGAGCGTGCCGTACTGGTCAAAGACATAGGCCACGCCACCCGTCATACCGGCGGCGAAGTTCTGCCCGACCTCGCCCAAGATGAGCGCCAGGCCGCCCGTCATGTACTCGCAGCCATGGTTGCCGCAGCCCTCGACCACCACGGTGGCACCGGAGTTACGCACGGCAAAACGCTGTCCGGCAAGGCCGTTAATAAAGCCGCGGCCGCTCGTGGCGCCAAAGAACGCCACGTTGCCCACGATGATGTTCTCGTCGAACTTGTAGGTCGCATGCGGATTGGGGCGCACCGACACCTCGCCGCCCGAAAGGCCCTTGCCAAAGTAGTCGTTGGCGTCGCCGCACACGTTGAGCGTAATGCCGCGCGGCAGAAAGGCGCCAAAGCTCTGACCGGCCGAACCATCGCAATCGATGGTGATGGAGCCGGCGGGCAGGCCCTCGGGATGCGCCTTGGTCACCGCATTGCCCAGGATGGTGCCCACGCAGCGGTTGACGTTGGCGATATCGGCGCGGAACCGAATCGGGCGCAGGTGCGAACGGGCATCGGCCGTATAGGGCACGAACAACGTGGAGTCGAGCGTCTTGTCGAGCTCGCTGTCCGCAGCCATCTGCGGCAGGAAGTGGCGACCGTCGGCGCCCGGGATATGGGCACCGAACTCGCAGGTCGCGCTCGCCAGCACGGGCGACAGATCAAGCAGGTTGGCCTTGCGGTTGCCCGGTACCTCGATCTGGCGCAGGCACTCGGGATGGCCGACCATCTCGTCGACGGTGCGGAAGCCCAGGCTCGCCATGACCTCACGCAGCTGCTCGGCAACAAAGAGCATAAAGTGCTCAACGTGCTCGGGCTTGCCACGGAAGCCGCGACGCAGGCGACAGTTTTGTGTGGCGATGCCGGCCGGGCAGGTGTCCTGCTGGCAGTCGCGCTGCATGAGGCAGCCCATGGAGATGAGCGGCATGGTCGCAAAGCCAAACTCCTCGGCGCCCAGCAGGCAGGCGACGGCAACATCGGTGCCGTCCATGAGCTTGCCGTCAGCCTCGAGCACCACGCGGGAGCGCAGGCCGTTTTGCAGCAACGTCTGCTGAGCCTCGGCAAGGCCGAGCTCCAGCGGCAGGCCGGCGTGCCAAATGGAATCGCGCGCCGCGGCACCCGAGCCGCCATTGTGGCCGCTGATCAAGATCTTGTCGGCGGCACCCTTGGCCACACCGGTGGCGATGGTGCCGACGCCGGCCTCGCTGACCAGCTTGACCGACACGCGCGCACCGGGGTTGGCGTTCTTAAGATCAAAGATCAGCTCTGCCAGGTCCTCGATGGAGTAGATGTCGTGGTGCGGCGGAGGCGAGATCAGGCCGATGCCGGGCGTGGACTGACGGACCTCGGCGATCCAGGGGTAGACCTTCTTACCGGGCAGGTGGCCACCCTCGCCGGGCTTGGCGCCCTGGGCCATCTTGATCTGAATCTCGAAGGCGCTGCACAGGTAGCGGCTCGTTACGCCAAAGCGCGCACTTGCCACCTGCTTGATGGCGGAGTTCTTGGAGTCACCGTTAGCCAGCGGGGTCTCGCGACGCGGATCCTCGCCGCCCTCGCCCGAGTTAGAGCGTCCATGCAGGCGGTTCATGGCGATGGCCATGCACTCGTGCGCCTCTTTGCTGATAGAACCGTACGACATGGCACCGGTGTTAAAGCGGCGGACGATGTTGCGCGCGGGCTCCACCTCGTCGAGCGAAACCGGCGTGCGACCGTTGGCATTAAAGTCGAGCAAGTCACGCAGGCGCACGGCACGGCCGGTGCGGTGCAGGCGGGCGCTGTACTCCTTAAAGGTGTCGTAGCTGTCCTCACGACAGGCGGTCTGCAGCAAGTAGACAGTCTGCGGATCGATGAGGTGATCCTCGCCGCTGAGCGGGCGCCACTTGGTCAGACCCAGCGTGGGCAGCTGATCGGGAGCCGGGCTCTTAAGGATAGCGAGCGCGGCGTCGTAGCGCTCGTTTTGCTCGCGCTCAACATCCTCGACACCCATACCGCCCACACGGCTCACCGTGCCGGCGAAGTACGCGTTGACGAACTCCGGCGTAAAGCCCACGGCCTCGAAGATCTGCGCCGAATGGTAGCTCTGCACCGTGGAGATGCCCATCTTGGACATGATGGAAACGATGCCGGCGGTCGCAGCCTTATTGTAGTTGGCGATGCCCTGCTCGGCTGTCACGTCCAGATCGCCGTGCGCCGCCAAGTCGCGAATACACGCATGCGCGTTGTACGGATAGATGCCGCTCGCGGAGTAGCCCACCAGCGCCGCAAAGTCGTGCGGAGACACGGCGTCGCCACACTCCACCACGATGTCGGCAAAGGTACGCACGCCGGCGCGGATCAGGTGGTTGTGCACGCAGCCCACGGCGAGCAGCGACGGCACGGGTACCTCGTCCGCTCCGGCGCGATCGCTCAACACCACGATGTTCACGCCGTCGCGGACCGCAGCCTCAACGTCCTCTGCAAGCTGCTTGAGCGCAGCCTGCAGCGCGCCCTCGCCGGCATCGCGGCGGTAAACGGCACGGAAACGGCGGGTCTTAAAGCCAACACGGTCAATCGCGCAAATGCGGTCGAACTCCTCCTCGCTCAGCAGCGGGCGCTCCAGACGCACCAGCTGGCAGGCCGTACGAGAGTCCTCGAGCAGGTTGCCGTGGTTGCCCAGGTAGAGCGTGGTCGAGGTGACCATATGCTCGCGCAGGGCGTCGATCGGCGGGTTCGTGACCTGGGCGAACAGTTGATAGAAGTAGTCAAAGAACGAGCGCGTCTTCTTGGACAGGCAGGCCAGCGGCGCATCGATACCCATCGAGGCGAGCGGGGCCTTGCCCTGCTGGGCCATGGGGCGCACGACCTCGTCAACATCATCCCAGTGGTAGCCGAGCTTGGCCATACGCACGGCGGCAGGCACCTCGGCATCCTCGGCGGGCGTTGCCGCGGCGGGCTTGTCGAGCGCGTCAACGGTCAGCGTCTCTTCGGCAATCCAATCGCGGTAGGGCTTTTCCTTGGCATAGCGGGCGCGCAGCTCGTCATTGTAGATCACACGGCCGCGGGCAAAATCGACCTCGAGCATCTGGCCCGGTCCCAAACAACCGCTTGTCAGGATATTCTCGGGGCGCACCTCGATGGTGCCCACCTCGCTTGCCAGCATAAAGCGGCCGTCGCGCGTCACGTAGTAGCGAGCCGGGCGCAGGCCGTTGCGGTCGAGGGCGGCACCCAGCGTACGGCCGTCGGTAAAGGCGATGGCCGCCGGGCCGTCCCAGGGCTCCATGAGCATGGACTGGTAGGCATCGTAGGCGCGACGCTCCTCGCTCAGGTTGTCGTTGTGGTCCCACGGCTCGGGCAGCAACATGGACGCGGCACGTGTGAGCGGGCGACCGTTCATAACCAAAAACTCGAGCACATTATCCAGAATCGCGGAGTCGGAACCCTCGCGGTTGATGATGGGCATCACACGCTCAAGATCATGCTGCAGCACGGGGCTGTACAGGTTAGGTTCGCGGGCGCGAATCCAGTTGACGTTGCCCTTGAGGGTGTTGATCTCGCCGTTGTGGATAATAAAGCGGTTGGGATGTGCGCGCTCCCAGCTAGGCGTGGTGTTGGTGGAGTAGCGCGAGTGGACGAGCGCCACGGCCGTCTTAACGGCGGCGTCGTTGAGATCGATAAAGAAGCGGCGCATCTGCGTGGCGACCAGCATGCCCTTGTACACGATGGTGCGCGAGCTCATAGAGCACACATAGAAGATCTTGTCGCGCAGGGCAAACTCGGCGTCGGCCTTCTTTTCGATGGTACGGCGGCACACGTACAGGCGACGCTCAAAGGCATCGCCGGCGGGCGTATCGTCCGGACGGCCCAGGAAGGCCTGTAGGATGGTGGGCATGCAGGCGCGGGCCGTCTCGCCCAGATCGTGAGGGTCGACCGGCACCTCGCGCCAAAAGAGCAGCGGCACGCCGGCCTCGGCACAGCCTACCTCAAACACGCGGCGGGCATCCTCTACGCCCTTGTCGTCTTGCGGGAAGAACAGCATGGCCACGCCATAGTCGCCCTCTGCCGGCAGAATCTGGCCGCACTTTTGAGCCTCTTTGCGGAAAAAGTGATGCGGAACCTGGAACAGGATGCCGGCGCCGTCGCCGGTATTCTTCTCGAGTCCCGTGCCACCGCGGTGCTCCAGGTTGACCAGAATGGACAGCGCATCGTCCAGAATCTGGTGGTGGCGCTCACCGTTGATATCGGCAAGCGCGCCGATGCCACATGCATCGTGGTCGAATTCGGGGCGATAAAGGCCCTGCTGCTGAGCGGAATCTGCCTGCATCGCGATCCTCCCCTAGATATTTAGACAGTCAGTTGAATAGGCATACTAGAAGCATCGCCGGCCCATTGTGTTTCCCGCCCGTTTCGAAACAATTGCGTAACGCACGCCCTACGAGTGGACACCGCCGACCTCAAGGGCAACAACAAGGGCCCAGGTTCGGCCTGTAAGCTCACCGCTTCAAACATCTCAATCTGTAACAGGAAAACCCAATTTCGACGACTAACTGTTACAGATTGAGATGTTCTCGAGAGACGGTTCCGAATGTCTCAATCTGTAACATGAAGGACCGGTTTTGGCGGTCAGCTGTTACGGATCGAGATTTTCCATAGGACCATTTCTTCCTGTCTCGATCTGTAACACCTAGGCCCAATTTCCATCCCTAGTTGTTACAGATCAAGACATTTCGGCAACCCCCTTTTACCACCCTATTCAAATACAACAATTTTGTTAGTCATGGTCAAATTTTGAGCCTAAAACGGGTATCCTTTGCGGCGTCAAACAAACGGCACGCAGGAGTGCACCATGATCGACCATCTCAAACATCACTTTGGCTCCCCGCGCACCGGCGGCCACGGCGGACTCGACATCGCACGGCATATCGGCCCCGGGCTGCTCGTGACCGTCGGCTTTATCGACCCGGGCAATTGGGCCTCCAATATGGCCGCCGGCTCGCAGTTTGGCTACGCGCTGCTGTGGATCGTCACGCTGTCCACGATCATGCTCATCGTGCTGCAACACAACGCGGCTCACTTGGGCATCGCCACGGGCATGTGTCTTGCCGAGGCCACGACGCGCCACCTGCCCCGCCTCGTCGGGCGTGCGATACTCGGCAGCGCGTATCTAGCCACGGTCGCCACCGCCATGGCCGAAGTCCTGGGCGGTGCGATCGCACTTCAAATGCTCTTTGGCCTGCCCGTACGTGCCGGCTGCATCATCGTGGCGGCGGCATCGATTGTCATGCTCATGACAAGCTCCTACAAACGCGCCGAACGCTGGATCATCGCCTTCGTGGGCGTGGTGGGACTTTCGTTTTTAGCCGAGCTTCTGCTGGTCAAGGTCGACTGGCCGCAAGCCGCCACAAGCTGGATCACACCCAGTATGCCCACCGGCTCAGTCGCGATTATCGTAAGTGTCCTAGGCGCGGTCGTTATGCCCCACAACCTCTTCCTGCACTCCGAGGTCATCCAATCCATGCACTTCGAAGGCCAAGGCGAGCAGGTTATCGAAGAACGCCTGCACTACGAGCTCTTCGACACGCTCTTTTCGATGGGTGTGGGCTGGGCAATCAACTCGGCCATGGTCATCCTGGCCGCAACGACCTTCTTTGCGCACGGCATTGTCGTAGACGACCTCGCCGTCGCAGCGGCCACGCTCTCCCCCATTCTGGGCCCGGCAAGCTCGACCATCTTTGCGGTGGCACTGCTGTTTGCGGGCATATCGAGTAGCGTGACGGCGGGCATGGCGGCGGGCACCATCACCGCGGGCATATTCGACGAGGAATACGACATCCACGACCGACATTCCTCGATCGGAGTGGCGGCCTGTTTCGTCGGCGCAGTGGCGGCGTGCCTGATCGTCCCGAATCCTTTTGAGGGTCTCATTTGGAGTCAGGCGCTGTTGTCGCTTCAGCTGCCGATTACGGTCTTTGTGCTCATACGACTCACCAGCTCGCCCCGCGTCATGGGCAAATACGCCAACTCGCGCCCGCTCAACGCGTTGCTCGTAGGGATCGGTGTCATCGTGACGATTCTCGACATCGTGCTGCTAACGGGGATGTAATGGGATGGCGTGACTGTCCAGATATAACGTCTCAATCTGTAACACGTGAGGCCGTTTTGAGCCCTTAGATGTTACAGATTGAGATTTTCTGAGAGATAGTTTCAGTTTGTCTCGATCTGTAACAAGTGGACCCAATTTCCGCGCCCAGATGTTACAGATCGAGATATTTCTTCAGCCCCAACCTTTTGTCTCGATCTGTAACAAGTAGAGGGGGTTTACGTGCCTAAATGTTATAGATTGAGATTTTGAGAATGATGGTTTTGGTTTGTCTCGTTCTGTAACAGGAAGACCCGTTTTGAGCCGTTAGATGTTGCAGGTTAAGACAAAAGGTCGGCCGGACTCACAACAGACAGGATCGGCTAATAGCAGCCGTGATCCCTTGGGGACGGAGGAAAAGGGCCCCGGCCGGGATATCCGACCGGGGCCCTTGGACAGAGCTATATGTTGCTGCAAGTCGTGTGTCTACGAGCTACTCCTCGACGAGCTCAAACTGATCGGGACCGACGCCACACACCGGGCACACGTAATCCTCGGGCAGCTCGGGCGTGTCGACCTCTACCTCGTAACCGCAAACGGTGCACACGAACTTGTACGTCTTCTTTTCCTCGGCCATGATGTTCTCCTCTCGAACGTGGCTGCTGATGTACTTTGCTTATTAGTATATATTCTTAATAATATAATGCAAGCGGTTTTACCGCATTTCTACCCTTGGTACGAAGACGCCTTGGGCGGCGTCTTGCCCTTCAGGACCTTATGGTAGTAATCGTAGGTGAGCGGCGTCTCGTCGCTCAGGCGCTCGGCATCCTCGACCTCACCGATAAACAGTAGATGCGTGCCCACATCCACTGTGTCGATCAAACGGCAGCTAAACAAGGCCGCCGCATGCTCGGGAACATAGGGCATGCCCAGTGCGGTCTCGCGCGTCTCGTACTTGGCAAATTTGTCATAGTTGCTGCTGGTACGGAATCCAAAGTTACCAATGTAGGGCATATCGGCCGTCTGATCGATCACGGTCAGCGCAAAGGCCTTGGCAGACGAGATAACGCCAGACGTGACATTTTCCTTGTTCACGGCAACCGAAATGCGCGGCGGCGTGGACGTCACCTGCACCGCGGTGTTGATAATGCAGCCGGCGCGCGACCCATCTGCCGCGGCACTCACCACATACAGCCCGCAGGGCATCGTAAAGAACGCAGTTTTATCCAAAACGATCACTCCCCTAACTCGGAATTGAGCCTTGCAGACGTATATACCCACAATGAGACATATGTGTCAGAACGGTAAGAAAAATGAGCCACACGCAGTTGCGGTGAAAAAGTCCCTGTTTAAGCCTGGATACCCAACAAACAGGAACTATTCCACCGCAACTTGCGAGGAGCAGACCGGGAGTACGACAACAGTGATGGATGAACATCCCCGCCCGCCCGGATATCAACCCTTAGCGATTACGCTCCTTAAGCGCGCGATCGATTTCGCGCTGAACGTCACGTTTGGCCATGTCCTCGCGTTTGTCGTAGAGCTTTTTGCCACGGCCCAGGCCCAACAGCAGCTTAACGCGACCATCGGTATTAAAGTAGAGCTCGAGCGGCACCAGTGCATAGCCGCGGTTGCGCAGTTTGCCGTCAAGAAAATCAATCTCCTTGCGATGCAGCAGCAGACGGCGCCGGCGATCGGGATCACGGTTCCACACGCCACCGTGACTATAGGGATGGATGTGCAAACCCACCAGCCAGCACTCGCCGCCGCGAATCAGCGCAAAAGTATCGGTAATCTGACAGGCGCGCTCGCGAATCGACTTGACCTCGGTACCGCTCAACTCAATGCCGCACTCAAAGGTCTCGTCGATAAAGTATTCGTGATGCGCCGAACGATTCTTGGAGATGAGCTTGCGCTCGCGCTTACTGGGCATCGCCGGCCTCCTCGGCGTCATCGGCTTTCCCGCTCGCGGCCTCGCGTTTGGCCTTGCGCTCGGCGTTGAGCTCGGCATCGCTTTCGCGCACCAGCTTAATGATCGCCGCGCATGCCTCCTCGCCCACCAGGTCGCGGGCACGGACCGTCAGGCGTGTAGCCTCCTGCTTGTCACCGTCACCCGCAGCGTCGGTCGCACACATAATCAGACAAATGGCAATCTCGGCCGAAGGCGAGGTCGGTACACCCTGCAACGCCAGCTCGCCCATCACATGCTCATCACTCTCGTCGGCGGCATCCGGATAGGTGGCATGGATCTTGCTGAGCAAGCGCGTCGTATGTGAATCGCCAGGGGCCAAGCGCAGCGCCAGACGTGCGCAACCCACGGCCGCCGAGACGTTCTCGGTCTCGGGCTCCAAAAAGTACTGGCCCAAGTTGGCGTAGGCGCGGGCGGCGCACCTGCCGTCACTCGCACGCTCCAGCACCGAAAACGAAAGCGAAGCCCACTCCTGCTTGTCCTCGAGCGCACGGAACAGCTCGGCCAGATCCAGTCGGTAGTTGCAGTTCATGGGGTCCCAGCGCACGGCCTGCATCAAGGCATTGCGGGCGCTCACATAATCCTGCTGACGGATGTAGGCAAACGCCATGTCGGAGTACAGGCGGTCAAACGGCACCTCGACCTGCACCAGCTCGCGTGGATCCTTTTCCACGCGGCGGTAGGCCAGGCGCTCAAACTTGCTATCGAAGCTAAAGTACTGGCGGTTCTCCTCCGTTTTGCACTCGGCATCGATATACTCCTCGGCGAGCTCCACCAAACGCTCCAGCAGCGGCGTTGCCGTGGCCAGGTCTCCCTGCGCCAGGTAATTCTCGGCATACGTAATGTCTTGTAGGCTGATGGGCAGGTCCATGGCAACTCCTCGGTCCAGGTGAAACGCGGCTCATTCCACACATGCGGTGTATACACAAAACCCGGGTCTCTTGCGAGGCCCGGGCATTCAATTTGTGGTAGCCCGTACCAGATTCGAACTGGTGATCTCCGCCTTGAGAGGGCGGCGTCCTAAACCGCTAGACGAACGGGCCATATGTAGCAAATGCAATGGCTGGGATGGAGGGAGTCGAACCCCCATTGACGGAACCAGAATCCGCTGTCCTGCCATTAGACGACATCCCAATGATTGCATCGCTGCGCTCGGCTGTGCCTTTGCGCAAGAAAGAAATATACGGGAAGTCGCTCCGTGACGCAAGCCCCAATTTTGACTTTTTTAAAATTCGGTCAAATTGGCCTAATTTCGTCCAACCCGTGAAGGACCTGTGAAGCGACACATCTGCCCCTTATGGACAAAGGATGGCGAAGCGATACTTCGACAAGCACGCATAGCTCTTCGGCCCGCACGGGTGGCCGCGGTTCAAAAACTGACCGGAGCAAGCCTGTCAGCGAAAACTGTATCCCAAAATCGGCATCCAAAACGGGATACAGCTTCCCCGCAGTCGCTACAGCAACGCCTCGGTCCAAGCCGCTTCCCTAAAGCCGGGGATCGCAAAGTCGTCGCCCACCAGCAGCGGGCGCTTAACCAGCATGCCGTCGGTCGCCAGCAGCTCGCAGCATTCCTGGTCCGTCATACCCGCATCCAGGCGCGCTTTCAGACCAAGCTCTCGATATTTCATGCCCGACGAGTTAAAGAAGCGTCGCACCGGCAATCCCGACCGCGCAACCCACGCGGAAAGCTCCTCGGCTGTTGGGTTATCCGCTACGATATCGCGATCGATATACTCAACCCCGTGCTCATCCAGCCATGCCTTAGCCTTTTTACAGGTAGAGCACTTGGGATACTCAACAAATAGCACTGCCACAGGAATCTCCTCTTCGTAAAGACGCATGTCTGGGTAAGCGCCGAAGCGTCGATGGCGCGTATCGACAGTTGACATTGTAACCGGTTGCCATAAAGAGTATCCAACGATGCCGATAGTATCTTGGGTATCCAGACACGTCTTGCATGGGCGCCGATGGGACGAGTGGCATAACGCGCCAACGCGGCCACCAGCAGCACCAGCACGATAGCGGTGACATCGCCCGCAGCATCGAAACCCAGGTCAATAATGTCGAAGTGCCTGCCGGGAACAAAAATCTTATGCACCCGGTCGCCAACCAAGTTTTTTCTGGCCAAACTAATGGATGAGCTTAAAGTCCAAGTGCCCGCGGGTCGTGTTGACACGCGAGACCTCGATGATCACGCGTTGCCCCAACTCAAAACGGCGCCCCGTGTCGGCACCCGTCAACGTGAGCGCGTCCTCGTCAAACTCGAACCACTCGCTTCCCAAACTCTTAATCGAGACCAAGCCCTCGACCTGTGTCAGGTCGAGGCGCACAAAGAAGCCCATGCTGCTGACCCACGAAATGGTTCCGGCATAGCGCTCGCCCAGACGATCCTCGTAATACTGGGCAATCTTGATCTTTTGCGTCGCATGGCTGGCGGCGTCGGCCGCACGCTCGGCATCGCTGCATGCACGGCAAATCTGCGGCAAGATGCGCGGCAGCGACTCGCGACCCCTGCCGATCAGCCGCGGCGTGCGCACCAAGGCATCCTTGCCGCCCAGCTGCTCATACGCCAGCTGCAATTTGAGCACGCGATGGACAACAAGGTCCGGATAGCGTCGGATAGGGCTCGTAAAGTGGCAGTAGCACGGCGCGGCGAGCGCAAAGTGGCCCTCGTTGCGCGGCTTGTACAGCGCGCGCTGCATACTGCGCAATAGCAACGTGTTGACAAGCGGGGCATTTGCCGTGCCAGCGGCAGCGTCAACCGCCGCCTGCAGCTCATCGGGACTTCCCAGGGCAATGCCGGCCGCGCGGCGATCGTCGATGATACCCAGCTGCGCCAGCGCCACAGCGGCCCCGTGCAAGCTGTCGGGGCTGGGATCCTCATGCACGCGATAGCATGCCTCAATATCGCGGTCTGCCAGCCACTCGGCAACGCACTCGTTGGCAAGCAGCATAGCTTCCTCGATGAGCGACGTGGCACACGAGCGCTCGCGGGCCACGATCTGCACGGGAATGCCATCCTCGTCCAGCAAAGCGCGAATCTCCGCCGTGTCAAAGTCGACCGAGCCGCGCGCACGGCGAATGCGACGGCGTCGCTCGGCAAGCTCGTTGGCAGCAACTAGGAAATCGCTCAGATCCACGTCGTAGTCGCGGGCAGTCTCTTCGCAAGTCAAACCGCGCTCAAGCGCCTCCTCGCGCGACGCCTCGGCTGCAGCAACATCCTCGGCGGCACCTTCCAACACGGAGTACTCCACCGCACCGGCACGCACCAGCAGTGCCTCGGCACCGTCATAGTCCATACGCACGCGCGAGCGAATCACGCTGGGATACGGATCGTAGTGGCGGACGTGCCCCTGCGCATCGAGCTCGATGTCGACGGTAAACGCCAGGCGATCCTCGTCGGGGCGCAAGGAACACAGGTCATTCGACAGGCGCTCGGGCAACATGGGGAGCACGCGATCGGCAAGGTACACCGACGTCGTGCGATGGCGAGCCTCTAGGTCGATGTGTCCATCCCAGGCCACATAATGCGATACATCGGCGATATGGACACCCAGCTTGTAGCCGCCCTGCGTCGTGCGCTCCAACGAGATGGCGTCGTCAAAGTCGCGCGCGTCGACCGGATCGATCGTGATGATAAAACGGTCGCGCAGATCGCGGCGAAGTGGGTCCTTAAGAGCTGTCGCCACGTCGAGCGATAGCTCCTCGGCCTCGGCAAGGGCGGTCTCGGGATAACTATCGGTATAGCCGTAACGAGCCATGACATATTGAATGCCCAAGTCGGGTGCATCGTCGCCGCCAATGCGGCGCTCAAGAGTCACGGTGCCCGATTCCAAGCGTGTCGGATAGGTCAAGATGCGTGCGACGACTGCATCGCCCGGATGCACGCCCAAACGCTCCGCCGAAGTATCCTCGGGCAAAATAAAGAAATCGGCCTTGAGACGCGAATCAAGCGGCTCGATCACACCGAGCGGGCCTGCCGTCTGATACGTGCCCACCACGCTTATGGCCGCGCGCTCGACAACGCCCTCGATCACGGCACGGCGATCGCCGCGCGGTCCGGTCTTAATGCTCACGGCCACGATGTCGCCGTCCATAATCTCGCGCTTGCCGCGACCCATAACCTTATAGTCGCCATTATCGGTGACAACATAGGCGCTGTGCTCATGGAGCTGCACGCGGCCCGTCAGGCTGGGACGCCGCTCGCTACGCACCGGCGCGCGCTTGTTGCGAGCGCTACGCTTATGTTTGTTATTGCGCCCCATGGCGCCTCCTTACTATCTGTTGCGGGGCCCGCAGGCGCAACCGCATCATGTCAAAACACCGTGCAGGCCTAAACCGCACGCATCAAAGAGTCTACCCAATCAACAACAGAGCACGCACCTCGCGTCATGATCCCTATGTGACGGAGAAAATCGAATTATCGAGACAAGCCGAACTGCCGGTGAGCCCTTTTCCTCCGTCGCACGGGATCAAAAAACGGGCCGCCCCAGAGCGGGACGGCCCGTTAGCAAAACTAATTCCAGCTGTGTCTACACGCGCAGGTAGCGACGCATGGCAATGGCGGAACCAAAGAGACCGATGATCACGCCGACCAGGATCAGTGCGGCATACGTTACCAGGTAGTATTGCATCGGCAGCGCAAACGACATCCAGCCAATGCTCTCCTGAAGACGCGGAACCAACAGGTTGCGAAGCAGCTCCAAAACACCGATGGAAAGCAGCGAGCCCAAAACGGCCTGCAGCACGCCCTCGGTGATAAACGGACCGCGAATAAAGCCATTGCTGGCGCCCACCAGGCGCATGATAGCAATCTCGCGGCGGCGAGCCGTAATCGACAGGCGAATCGTGTTGTTGATAAAGATGAACGCGATAAACGTCAGCAAACCAACAAGCACAACGGCAGCGATGCGGATGTAGTTCGTCACCTGGAACAGGCGGCTCACTTCCTCCTGACCGTACAGAACGCTCGCGTCAACGTCACCGTCATCCGCGATCTTCTGGAAATCGGAGTTCTTCTTGAGCTTCTTGGCCGTGCTCTCGACCTGGGACGGATCGTCCATCTCGATCGCGAACGAAGCAGGCAGCGGATTCTGGCCATCAAGTGCGCTCAGAGTGGCGTCGGCGTTACCCGACATCTTGCTCGTGTACTCGGCCAGCGCGTCGTCCTTGTCCTTATAGGTCACGGACTTAACGTTGTTCCACGTCTTGAGCTCACTCTCGAAAGCCTGGACGTCGGCCTGGTCGGCGTCATCGCTAATAAACGCGTTGATAACAACCTGGTCCTCAACGGTGCCGATCACGGAGTTCAGCATCGCGGAACCCATGATGAACAGGCCGATGATAAACAGCGAAAGGAAAATCGTGATGACGGCGCCGAGCGAGGTGGTCCAGTTACGGAAGAAGTGGCTCATTGCCTCTTTGAGCGAATAGCCCACGTTAGTTGGTGCCATAGTTGCCGTAACCTCCCCTCTCCTGGTCGCGGATTACGTGGCCGCCCTCGAGGGCGATCACGCGACGATGCATACTATCGACCATCTCGCGATCGTGGGTAGCCACGATCACGGTCGTGCCGGTGCGGTTAATGCGCTCGAGCAGCTTCATGATGCCGAGCGAAATTGCCGGGTCGAGGTTGCCCGTTGGCTCGTCGCAAATCAGCAGCGGCGGACGGTTGACCATGGCGCGGGCGACGGCCACGCGCTGTTGCTCGCCGCCGGAAAGCTGATCGGGCAGCGAGTCCATCTGATCGGCCAAACCGACCAGACGCAGCACCTCGGGCACCTGGCTGCGAATGACGCCCTTGGGCTTGCCTATGCACTGCAGGGCAAACGCCACGTTTTCATAGGCGGTCTTTTGCGGCAGAAGCTTAAAGTCCTGGAACACGGCGCCAATCTGGCGGCGCAGGAAGGGAACCTTGCGGTTCTTGATTTTCATGAGATCCTGACCGGCGACCAAAATGCGACCGCTCGTAGGCCTGACATCACGGTTGAGCGTGGAAAGCAGCGTGGTCTTACCCGATCCGGAATGACCGACCAAGAAGACGAACTCACCCGGATAGATCTCGATGTTGATGTCGTCGAGTGCGGGCTTGTTGGGCTGTGCCGGGTAGATCTTGGTGACATGCTCCATCAGAATGACGGGCTCGACACCGGCCTGCTTGGCCATCTTCTTGCGACTTGCCTGCGGATCGATAGGCGCGAACACCGACGTAAAATCGGGGTTGTTGAGCGCATTGTCAAGACTTGCGACCTCGGCAGCCTGATCATTCTCGACCATGGGCGCAGCGGGCTGCGTAGGATCGGGAATGCCGGCAAAGAGGCCGGACTGCGCCGGCTGCGGCGCGGGCGTAGCAGGAACCATGGGATCGGGAATGCCCGCCATGGTCGGCTGAGGCTCGGCTGACGTCTGAGGCTGGTTCACGCGAGCAGTCACCTTTTGGACGGGCTCAAAGCCCGCAGCGGCAGAAAGCTCGGCATCGCTGGTGGGATTGTAGGCAAAGGGATCGGTTGCCGGCCGTGCCTGATCTGCCGGCTGTGCGGGGGCCTGGGCAATATGCTGGCCCTCTGAATCCGGAGTGGCGAAACGTGTGCCCGGGACACCTTGCCGTGTCTTGGGGGCCTCATCGCCCGCACCGGAGGTACGGAAGTGGTTACCCACTGGTGCTCCTTATCATCGTGCGTTTAAACTACATGAGCGCTTTGTATTTTAGCAGCATTAGCTTCGCTGCACATAAGAAGCATGGCAGGGTTTTGGTCTCACCGGCCGCGCACAGGGCTACCTCCCAAATCGTCCTCGGACATGTCGGAGTCCCCGCTGCGCGCTTCGCGCTGCGGGGACTCCTCCGTCCTGCGGAATGATTTGGGAGGTAGCCCTGTGCGCGGCCTGCGGCTACTAAGGAGTCGCCGCGTTTTTCTTGGGGCGCTGCATATACAAAGTCGGAAGGGCTGAGTTGCACTTTGCTGATATGGGCCCGCTTCCCGGAGGAAGCCCTTGCTTGATGCGGGCCCGATTTGTTTGTTACCGACAAAAAACAGGGGCGCCCTCTTTGGGTGCGCCCCTGTTCTGGCTTGCTTACGGTTGCTGAAGCGATACTTTGCCTCGTCTTGCCCTAGGCCAAGAACTCCTTGGTGGTTGCCACGATGTTGGCGGCATCCAGGCCGTACTTGTGCAGGAGCTCGGCGCCCGGGCCGGACTCGCCAAAGGTGTCATTGACGCCGATCTTCTTGAGCGGCGTCGGGCACTGCTCGCAGAGCACGTCGGCAACGGCGCTGCCCAGGCCGCCGATCACGGAGTGCTCCTCGACGGTCACGACGTGACCGGTCTTGGCGGCGCTCTTGACGATCAGATCGGCGTCGATGGGCTTAATGGTGTGCATGTTGATGACCTCGGCGTCGATGCCCTCGGCAGCGAGCTGCTCGGCAGCCTCGAGAGCCTCGCCAACCATCAGGCCGCAGGCGATGATGGTCACATCGGCGCCCTCACGCATGACGATGCCGCGGCCCAGCTCGAACTTGTAGGTCTCGGGGTCGTTGATGACCGGCGAGGCCAAACGGGCAAAGCGCATGTACACGGGGCCGTCGCACTCGTAGGCGGCGCGGACCACGGCGCGGGCCTCCACGTCGTCGGCCGGGACAATCACGGTCATGCCAGGGATAACACGCATAAGGGCGATATCCTCGCAGCACTGGTGCGTGGCACCGTCCTCGCCCACCGAAATACCGGCGTGCGTGGCGCCGATCTTGACGTTGAGGTGCGGATAGCCGATGGAGTTACGGACCTGCTCAAAAGCGCGGCCGGCGGCAAACATGGCAAAGGTGCTCGCGAAGGCAGTACGACCGGTGGTCGCGATACCGGCGGCGACACCCATCAGGTTGCTCTCGGCAATGCCCACGTCAAAGAAGCGGTCGGGGCAGGCGGCCTTAAACTTACCGGTCTGCGTGGCGGCAGCCAGGTCGGCGTCGAGGACCACAAAGTCGTCGTGCTCGGCAGCGAGCTCAACGAGGGCCTCGCCGTAGCTTACACGCGTGGCGATTTTCTTGACGTCTGCCATCCTAGAGCTCCTCTCCGGCGGCCGTGAGCTCTGCCATGGCCTGCTCAAACTGTTCATCGTTGGGGGCCTTGCCGTGCCAACCAACCTGGTTCTCCATAAAGGAAACGCCCTTGCCCTTCATGGTCTCGGCGATAATGGCGGTAGGCTGACCCTTGGTGGCGCGAGCCTCGGCAAAGGCGGCGCGAATCTGACCGAAGTCGTTGCCGTCGGCGAGCTCCACCACGTGGAACTTAAAGGCGCGGAACTTGTCGGCGAGCGGCATGGGATCGTTGACCTCCTCGACGGGACCGTCAATCTGCAGGCCGTTGTGGTCAACGATCACGCAGAGGTTGTCGAGCTGCTGATTGCCGGCAAACATGGCGGCCTCCCAGACCTGGCCCTCCTCGCTCTCGCCGTCGCCCAGCAGGGCGTACGTGCGGTAAGTATCGCCCCAGTGCTTGGCGGCGACGGCCATGCCCACGGCGGCGGAGATGCCCTGGCCCAGCGAGCCGGTGGACATGTCGACGCCCGGGGTGTCGTTCATGTTGGGGTGGCCCTGCAGGTGGCTGCCGATATGGCGCAGCGTCTCGAGGTCCTCCTTGGGGAAGAATCCGCGCTCGGCGAGCACGGCGTACAGACCCGGAGCGCAATGGCCCTTGGAGAGCACAAAGCGGTCGCGGTCGGCCTTGCGAGGATCGGCCGGGTCGACATTCATTTCCTCAAAGTACAGATAAGTCATGATGTCGGCAGAGCCGAGCGAACCGCCCGGATGGCCGGACTTGGCAGCGTGCACGCCGGTGACGATGCCCTTCCTTACCTCGTTGGCAACCTTTTTGAGCTCTTCGTCGCTCATTGTGCCTTCCTTTCATCCTCTTTAGACAAGATGCGCACGGCGCAGAAGGTAATCCCAACCCAGCCGCAATGCACGTGCGCCATTCATTATGCTGGAAACTGAAGGCTTTACCAGAGTTTTTATCATTATTTGAATAATTTAGCAGGCAGACCCGCTGATGAATCGGTTTATCAATGTGAACGTCTTTTGGATGGAGCGCCGTCTGCCCTACGCGTTAATGTCCTTGAACCCCTCGCCGAAGGCTTCCGTAACGTCGGCGACCGTCACTATAGCTTGAGGATCGCGCTCGCGCACGATGGTCTTGAGTGTATTGAGCTCGCGGCGGCTAACGATCACCATAATCACCGGCTTCTCAGCGCCCGAATACATGCCGGTCGCCTTAAATTTAGTGCAGCCGCGACCCAGGCCATACATGATATCGGCCGCGATATCGGGAAAATTGTCCGAGATGATGAGCACCATGCGGCGCTTGTTGCCGCCATCGACCACAGCGTCGATCACATAGCCGCTAATTACCATCGAAAGCCCTGCATACAGCGCGTTCTCCAGAGAGAAGACGGGGGCCGATGCCGCGCATACGGCGACATCGATCGCCATGACGGTCGAACCCACCGGCAGCGAGGTATTACGCGAGATAATCTGGCCGATGGTGTCGGAGCCGCCGGTGTTGGCGCCGGCGCGTAACACCATGCCGTAACCAATGCCCGTGATAATGCCGCCCCACATAGCGGGAAGCATCAGGTCTGCATCTGCCAGAGGCGCTACAAACGGGGCAAACAGGTCGGTAAAGAAGCCCAGTAGCACAAAGCCTGTCGCCGTCTGTACCACATAGAACATGCCGCCCTCGCGCATTACGACCAGCAACAGCAAGGCGTTCATCACGATGGTTTGGATACCGACGGGCAGCGACACGCCTCGCGCGGCACCGACCGCCTGGATAATAGTCGCAAGGCCCGTAACGCCACCGGCGGCAAGACCGTTGGGAATCAAAAACAGGTCGGTCGCGATGGCCGCCAAAGCGCACCCAAGCATGATCTGGGGCAGATCGCGAAAGAAGTTCATTGAAAGAATACGCTTGATATCCAGACGATACGCCATGCTACCTCCCTCAAAAAAGCGCACCCCATTGGGTGCGCTTTGAACTTCTTACCGTATTTGATTCTACCGATTCGCCGAGGAAAAACCACCCCGCGGCGGGTTTGCTCTGGATATAAAACCGCCCTGTCCAGAGTTTAGTGTCGGTCCGTGACTCACCCGGGGCTTAAGCGGACGGAGACTCCGCATCAGCATTGCCGGTAGCCCAGCGATGGTAGCCGATCACAAACGGATCCAAGTCGCCATCGTCGAGAACGGCGTCGACGTTGCTGGTCTCCACGCCCGAGCGCAGGTCCTTGACCATCTGATACGGATAGAGCACGTAGCTGCGGATCTGGTTGCCAAAGCCAATCGTGGTCTTGGGACCGCGGATCTCGTCGAGCGCCTCGGCGCGCTTCTCGAGCTCAATCTCGTACAGGCGGGCCTTGAGAATCTGCATACACGCGGCCTTGTTCTGAATCTGGCTGCGCTCATTTTGGCAGGTCACTACAATGCCGCTGGGAAAATGCGTCACGCGCACGGCGGAGTCGGTGGTGTTGACGCCCTGGCCGCCCGGGCCGCTTGCGTGGTACACGTCGACGCGGATATCGTCGGGGTTGATCTCGATATCGATATCGTCGGGCAGCACCGGAATGACCTCGACGCCGGCAAACGTAGTCTGTCGACGCTTCTTGTCATCGGTGGGGCTAATGCGCACCAAACGGTGAACGCCGGCCTCGGCACGAAGCATACCGAAGGCATCCTTGCCCTCAACGGTAAAGGTCGCGCGATCAATGCCAATGACCTCGGCAGCGGGGCAATCGTTGATGGTGACCTTCCAGCCGCGGCGCTGGCAGTACTTCATGTACATCTTAAAGAGCATGAAGGTCCAGTCCTGCGCCTCCAAGCCGCCCTGTCCGGGCTTGATGGTCACAATCGCGTCACCGTGATCGAACTCGCCGGTAAACCAGCTCGAAAGTTCGAGCTCATCGATGGCGCGCGCCAGACGATCAGCCGTGGCGGCAGCCTCCTCACGCAGTGCAGCGGCATCGGGGTCATCGCCCATTTCCTCGGCAAGTTCCAGCGCCGCGCGGGCATCGGAGAGCTCGCCGCGCGCGGTATCCACGGCGGCGATATCCTCCTTGGCGCGCGCAATCTCTTCCATCGTGGCGCGAGCGGCATCGGCGTCGTCCCAAAAGCCGGGAGCGACGCTCTTGGCCTCAAGCTCGGTCACGTGGGTGCGCTTCTCGTCCAAATGGAGATACGACTCAACCTCGCCGAGCCGGTCCGCAAACGCGTCCAGCTCGGCGGGCGTTACCTCTAAAGCCTCCGCCATTAACGATTCCTGCCGTGGCAGTACTTGAACTTCTTGCCGCTGCCGCAGGGGCACGGGTCGTTGCGGCCCACGTTGACATACGGGTCGTCGCTCTCGGACTTGCGGTAGGTGGTCACCTTAGCGCCGTTGTTGACAGCTGCCGGTCCGCCCTGGACGGCCGTGCGAGCCTGTGCCCGTGCCTCCTTGCGCAGGACCGAGTTGCCGTTGTCGCCATCGACGTCGGCGGGGCCGGAGAAGCGCGCACCCTCGAGCGCGGGGTCCTCCTTGCGCTCCACAGCCTGCGGGGCGGCCTTGATCTCGATGCGCAGGACGGTGCGCAGGTAATCCTCGTACATGGTGTCAACGAGCATCTGGAAGGCACCATAGGCCTCGGTCTTGTACTCGACCAGCGGGTCGCGCTGACCAAAGCCGCGCAGGCCAATACCGGTCTTGAGATAGTCCATCTCCTGCAGGTAGTTCATCCAGCGGGTATCGATGACGCGCAGCATGACCTGGGTGTTGAGCTCGCGCATGAGGTCCTCGCCCAAGCGCTCGGCCTTCATGTTGTAGCACTTCTCGACGTAGGCCAGGACATCGGCGGCCAGGGCCTCGTAATCCTCGTCGGGGAACTTGGGCGTATCGATATGGCCGGTCAGCTCCACGACCCACTTGCGCAGGCCATCGAGGTCGCGCTCGCCGTCGTGGCTGTCCTTAGTGCAAAACTCCTGCACGCAGCGGTACACGGTGTCGTGCATGACCTCGGTGATGTGGTCGGTCAGGTCCTTGCCATCCAGAATCTTGTTACGCTCGGCGTAGATAACCTGACGCTGCTTGTTCATCACGTCGTCGTACTCAAGAACGCTCTTGCGCATGGAGAAGTTGATGCTCTCGACCTTGTGCTGGGCGCTCTCGACGGCCTTGGAGATGATCTTGTGCTGGATGGGCACGTCGTCGCCCATTTCTGCCGTGACCATCATCTTTGAGACGCGGTCCATCTTGTCGCCACCGAACAGGCGCATCAGGTCGTCCTCGAGCGACAGGTAGAACTGGGTCTCGCCCGGATCGCCCTGACGGCCAGAACGGCCACGCAGCTGATTGTCGATACGGCGGGACTCATGGCGTTCGGTGCCGATGACGGTCAGACCGCCAGCCGCAAGTACGCGCTCGCGCTCGGCCTTGCAGGTCTCCTTGGCCTCGGCGTTAAACTGCTCGAGCTGCTCGGGCGTCACGTCCTCCATGGTCAGGCCCTCGTACTCCAGGCGCTCGCGCACCAGCTCGTCGGGGTTGCCGCCCAGCAAGATGTCCGTACCACGACCGGCCATGTTGGTGGCGATGGTCACGGCGCCGTAGCGTCCGGCCTGGGCAACGATATGAGCCTCGCGCTCGTGATGCTTAGCGTTGAGGACCTCGTGCGCGATGCCGCGCTTGGTAAGGGCTGCCGACAGCTTCTCGGAACTCTCGATGGAGACGGTTCCGACCAGGACTGGCTGGCCCTTGGCGTGACGCCGCTCGACATCATTGGCAACGGCGTTGTACTTGGCCTGAATGGTGCGGTAGACCAGGTCCTCGTGATCGACACGCTGCACGGGCTTGTTGGAGGGAATGACCTCGACGGGCAGCTTGTAGATCTCGCGGAACTCGGCGTCCTCGGTAAGCGCCGTACCGGTCATGCCGGAGAGCTTGTCATACAGACGGAAGTAATTCTGCAGGGTGATGGTAGCCAGCGTCTGGTTTTCCTCGCGCACCAGCACGCCCTCTTTGGCCTCGATGGCCTGATGCAGGCCCTCGGAGTAGCGGCGGCCCTCCATGATGCGGCCGGTGAACTCATCGACAATCTTGACCTCGCCGTTGGTAACGACGTACTGCTTGTCGCGGTGGAACATGTATTGGGCCTTC
The DNA here is from genome assembly GCF_052121795.1 of Collinsella sp. LCP19S3_B7. NCBI lineage: Bacteria > Bacillati > Actinomycetota > Coriobacteriia > Coriobacteriales > Coriobacteriaceae > Collinsella > Collinsella sp. LCP19S3_B7. Next base: position 8,401 of record NZ_JBQKDO010000007.1, on the reverse strand, counting down.
AACGCCTGCTGCAGGTGGTTGACCAACTGGCCCGAAAGGTCGGCGTAGATGTCCTCGATACCCAGGCGGCGCTCGATCTTCTTGAGGCCGCGCTCGGTGGCGGCAATGGTGTGCTTGGCCTCGTCCATGACGTAGTCGCCCGTGGGCTCCACGTCCTCGGTGGCGGTGAGCATATCGTGCGACACGTCCTCGCCGCGCTCCAGCCCGCGCACGGCGCGCGCGAAGTCCTTGTAGGTGCTGGCCGACTTGGTGCCGGCGCCCGAGATGATCAGCGGGGTCCTGGCCTCGTCGATCAAGATGGAGTCGACCTCGTCGACGATGGCGTAGCTGTGGCCGCGCTGGACGCGCTGCTCGGGGCGGGTGACCATGTTGTCGCGCAGGTAGTCAAAGCCAAACTCGGAGTTGGTGCCGTAGGTGACATCGGCCTGGTAGGCCGGGCGCTTAAGCTCGAGCGGCATGTTGTTCTGCAGCAGGCCGACGGTCATGCCCAAATACTTGTAGATGCGGCCCATCCACTCGGAGTCGCGCTTTGCCAGGTAGTCGTTGACGGTAACGACATGCACGCCCTTGCCGGCGATGGCGTTAAGATAGCCGGCCAGGGTGGAGACGAGTGTCTTGCCCTCGCCGGTCTTCATCTCGGCGATATGACCTTCGTGCAGCGCCATGGCGCCGATGAGCTGTACGTCAAAGTGACGCATGCCCGTGATGCGCTTTGAAGCCTCGCGCACGGTGGCAAAGGCCTCGGGGAGCATGTCGTCAAGCGACTCGCCGTTAGCATAACGCTCGCGGAACTTATCGGTCTGGCCGCGAAGCTCCTCCTCGGTCATCTTCTCAAACTGAGGCTCAAGCCCGTTGATCTGGTCAACGATCTTGTAGTAGCGCTTAAGGTCCTTATCGGATCCAAAGGACAGCAGCTTTGACATGAATCCCATGTGGTTTTCCTTTTTTGGCCATCGCCCGTAGCGCGTTGCACTGGGCGAGTTAAACACAGATAGTTGTACTTTAGCCAAACGGGACGCACGCTATACGCTCGACCTCATCCCCCACGTAATAACTACGACCGACCTGCCAAAAAGGGACGTTTTTTTAATGGCTACGGCCCAGATAGGCGCCGATAACTTTGCGCTGCTCGGCGCTCGCCCGATAGTAGACGCGAAGCTCGCCTTCGACATTCAAATCAAAGCGCGTCTCGTCAATCAGGCCATTCTTGTGCGCGGTCATGAGCGCCTCCTGCATGCGCGGCCTTGCAAAGGCGGCAAACGATGCGTACTCGGCCGCGAGATCGGCCATCACATCGTCGACGCAAGCCTCGTCATGGCAAACAAAATAATCGAGCATGGCATAGTTAAGCGGAAGCATCCCGATCACCGTCCTTTTTAACCATGTCGAGGGGATTCACGGCGATCAGGCAAATGCCGACGAGGTTGACGACGGCCGCCACCCATGCAACGGACGGAAGCGCGTAGCCGTCAAAGCCCAAGACCAGGCCGACGATAATCCACGTAAACAGCGGCGCTGTAAAGGTATAGGTGCCGTTGATGGCCATGCCCAGCGCCGTGCCGCACATGGAGTTGGCGCGATACCAGCTCATAAACGAAAAGTAGGCGGCAAAACCGGAGCAGGCGAAAAACACGACGGAGGATTTGTCGGTGAGCGCTTGGGCGACAAGGACGTAACTCTGACCAAGGGGCTCTCCGCATGCCAAGGTTAGGGCCGGCAGTACCAAGCACAGGTTGCCGACGCCCGAGACAAGCTGACGGATGTTGATGGCGATCTGAGGATCGATCATGCAGGTGGCGCGGCCGCCCACGCATCCCTCGACGCCCCAGCACAGGGCGGCTAACAGCGCCAGGCCCAAGCCAAGCGGCATGCCGGAAGATGCCTGCCCGCTCAGGCCGACGCTACCGATCATGGCGCCGGCGACCACGCAGACAACGATGCCGGTGACGACACGGGGGCTAAGCGGCTGTCGGTAGAGCACGCGGGCGAGCACCGCACCGATCGCGGGGTTGAGCGCGGCGATGGGCACGGCAAGCGTGCCTGCCTGCGAAAGCGCGATAACGTAGGCGGCAGAAGCGATGGGCCCGCCAATGAAGGCGGCGGCGATAACGATGACGCCGGGCTTTGAGGCGATGCAGCGGCCTAGGTCGGCGAGTTTGCCCTGACCGGCAGTGAAAAACGTGGCCCAGACGGCACTCAGCACGTCATTGACGCCCGAGGCGATTGTGGGCAAGATGAATACCGCCAAAAGGCCGGAGGGAGCAGATGCATCGAACCAACCGGCCCAAACGCCAAAGAGCTGACCGGCGGTAACAAAGGCCGTGTACAGCGCATACATGCAGCTCGAAAGCGCCGCGACAGCGATACCCTTCCTAAAATAGGCAGCATCGAGCGCACGCTTCTTTGCCACCGCGAGCTCGCGATTGCCCAAGGACGTCGATGTGTCCACGTAGCCTCCTATCGGTTACCTGCCAAAAAGGGACAGGTTTATTTTGGCAGGTTTTATCTGGGCAAACGAAAAATCCCCACCGTTCGGTGCAAAGAGGACGTGCTACTTTGCGTCGATAAGAAAAGGGCCGTGCACCCAATTGGATGCACGGCCCTTTTGCCATGAATGCGAGCGATTCCTCGGCGAGCTATTTACTCAGCAGCCTCGGTGGTCTCGGCCTCGGCAGCGGCCTCCTCGACGGGAGCCTCTGCGGGAGCCTCGGCGGCCTGCTTGGCAGCCTCCTCGGCAAACTTAGCGGCACGCTTGGCCTTCTCGGCAGCCTTAGCCTCAGCGGCGGCCTTGCGAGCGGCCTCGGCCTCAGCAGCCTTGGCGGCCTTGGCAGCCTTGGCCTCCTCGGCCTTCTTGAGCTGGGCGGCAGCGGCGCCACCGAACTTGTCGGCGAAGCGCTGGACGCGTCCACCGGTGTCGACGAACTTCTGCTGGCCGGTGTAGAACGGGTGGCACTCGTTGCAAAGCTCGACCCTCATCTCGGACACGGTAGCGTGCGTCTTGAAGGTGTTGCCGCAGGAGCACGTCACCGTGCACTCGACATACTGGGGATGGATACCCTGCTTCATGGTAGGACTCCTTATTGGTCAGGCGCTGGTTACCGATCAGCGCATAAGGCGTCTTGGTTTCCGACCAAGACAACAAACTCGGCTATGTTACCACGGCGCCGAGCGTCCCACAAAAGGTTCACGGTCTTTACGCCGGAGCGCACAGGCGAATCTGCCCGATCGCGGCGCCAACAGAGTCGCCCGAGCTGTCCAGGGTGCCAAAAATACACCCTACGAGACAAGCGCTCCATGTTGCAGACGTGTAACGCCGCAGCAAAGGTGCCCCTTTTTGCACGGGACAGGTACAATGATGAACACTGTACCGTAGCGGAGCGCCGCCGCGCGCCGCCAACACGCGAAAGGGTTTCCCATGGCCGAGATCTCGTCCTCCCGTATCGTCATCACCGTCCTTGGCAAGAACCGCCCCGGCATTGTCGCCGGCGTCACCCGCGTCCTGGGCGAAGCCAATGTCGACATCCGCGACATTACGCAGTCCATTATCGAGGACATCTTCACCATGACCATGCTGGCCGACACCGCCGAGTCCAAGCTCGACTTCGCCGAGCTGCAGAAGGCCCTGGCCGAGGCCGGCGAGCTTTCGGGCGTCAACGTGTCCATCCAGCGCGAGGACGTCTTTAACTTTATGTACCGCCTGTAGCGAACAGGCTGCGTGACGACGGCCCAACGTGCGCCCAGGCGCAACGTCGCCACATGGCCCGGAGAGGAGCGCACATGGCCTACGACGCCAAGAAAATCTATTACCGCTTCGATGACCATCTGAGCCGCCTGGTCCTGGACTACGAGGCCAGCCGCCAGATTGCGCCCGAAAGCGAAAATTTGTATTACGGCATGCCCACCGAGCCTTATGACGAGGGCCTGTTTGTCGAGCACAATGTTAAGCGCGGTCTTCGCAATGCCGACGGATCGGGCGTGGTCGCGGGCCTCACCCGTATCTCGGACGTGCACGGCTACAACAAGGTCGACGGCCAGGTCGTGCCCGACAAGGGTCGACTCACGCTGCGTGGTTACAACATCGAGGACCTCGTCAACAATGCCCAGGCCGAGGACCGCTATGGCTACGAAGAGGTCGCCTACCTGCTCATTACGGGCTCGCTGCCCAACAAGGATGAGCTCGACGGCTTTTGCGGGCGTCTGGGCGCGTTTAGGCACCTGAGCGACGAGTACGTTAAGGAATTCCCGATGACCACGGTGTCGTCGAGCATCATGAACGTGCTTCAGCGCGCCGTGCTGCTGCTCTATGCCTTCGACGCCGAGCCCGACGTGATCACCCCCGAGCACGAGATCGATGTTGCCATCTCCATGCTCGCCCGTCTGCCCCGTATTGCCGCCTTCGCGCACATGGCTTCGGTCGCCAAGCGTCGCGGCTCCGAGGTGCATGTGCCGCACCCCACGCCCGGCCTGTCCACGGCCGAGACCATTTTGCAGGTGCTGCGCGGCGGCATGGCGTTCACCCGCGACGAGGCCATGCTGCTCGACGTGATGCTCATGCTCCACGCCGAGCACGGCGGCGGCAACAACTCCACCTTCGCCTGCCGCGTGCTGTCTTCTTCGGCCACCGACCCGTATTCCGCCTACGCCGCGGCTATCGGCTCGCTCAAGGGCCCGCGTCACGGCGGTGCCAACGCCAAGGTCGTATCCATGCACGAGGACATTCGCGCGCATGTTTCCAACTGGGAAGACGATGACGAGGTCGCTGCATATCTGAGCAAGATTCTCGACAAGCAGGCCTTTGACGGCACGGGGCTCATCTACGGCATGGGGCACGCCGTCTACACGCTCAGCGACCCGCGCGCCGAGGTCTGCCGCCACTACGCACGTTCGCTCGCCGCCAAGAAAGATCTGGGCGAGGAATTCGCGCTGATCGAGCGCATCGAGCGCCTGGCGCCCCAGGTCATGCGCGACCATGGCATGACCAAGCCCATCTGCGCCAATATTGACCTGTACACGGGCTTTATCTACAAGATGCTCGGCGTACCCGAGACGCTCTTTACGCCGATGTTCGCCGTGGCCCGCATGGCAGGCTGGTCGGCACACCGCATGGAAGAGCTCTTCTGCGCACACCGTATTATTCGCCCGGCATACCGTCCGGTGATCGAGCCACTGGAGTACAAGCCACTCGCCGACCGTTAGGACGCGCACCGTTATAGAACACGAGCGTGGCCAGGGCATCACCGCCCTCGGCCACGCTTTTTATGCCAGCAGAAAGGGCTGCATCGAATGATTGTTTTTGGCTCTTCGGTGGTTTCTGTGGGAGAGATTCCGGCATAGGCCCAGCTCAGCGGGCGAAAACAACGATCTGGAACTGAAACGGCCCCGGGAGGGGCCGTTTCCGCGTCATCCGCCTATGATTGCTAAGCCAAATTCAGACAACCGAAGAGGTGTGACGCATGAAGAGTCTACTACTTCTCGCCCTCGGTCTGGCCCGCACGGTCGTCCTGGGCGCGCGCATCGAGGCCGAGCGCATCGTCGTGAGCGTCCGGCCCTACAAGCGCGAGCAGCGCCGCTGCCCCGTATGCGGCAGGGCCTGCGACTTCTACGACATGGCGAACCGCGGGGCCCCCAGGCTGTGGAGGGCGATGGACCTGGCGCGCTCGGCCTGCTACCTGGAGCACGCGCCCTGCAGGGTGCGCTGCCCGGAGCACGGCGTGCGCACCGAGGCCGTCCCCTGGGCGCGGCACGGGGCGCGCTTCACGCGCGACTTCGAGGACTGGGTGGCGTGGCTGGCGGTCCGCTGCACCGCCTCGGCGGTCTCCGAGCTCGCCCGCGTCGAGTGGCACAGCGTGGGCGGCGTGTGCAGGCGCGTCTACGCCGAGCTGGAGGCCGCGCGCGGCGCCTCGAGGTTCGACGGCGTGCGCCGCATCGGCATCGACGAGACGTCGTACAAGAAGGGCCACAAGTACGTCACGGTGGTCGTCGACCACGACCGCGGCTGCCTCATCTGGGCGCACGAGGGCACCGGCAAGGACGTGCTCAACCTGTTCCTCGACGAGCTCACGCGCGAGCAGAGGCGCGCCATAGAGGTGGTGACCGCCGACGGCGCGAGGCGGATAAGGCAGCTGGTCAAGCGCCGCTGCCCCAACGCGAGGTGGGTCATGGACCCCTTCCGCGTGGTCCAGTGGATGAACGACGCGCTCGACGCCGTGCGCTGCGAGGAGTGGAACGCCGCCAGGGCCGCCGCCAGGGCCGCCAGGCCCAGGCCCGAGGGCAAGCGCGGCAGGCCTGCCAAAGGCGAGCTGCCGCCCGAGGAGGTCAGGGCGCTCGAGGAGGAGGCGGCCTCCATCAAGGGCAGCCGCTACGCGCTCGTGAAGAACCCCGAGGACCTCACCGACGGCCAGAGGGCGAGGCTCGAGGCGCTCAAGAAGAGGGCCGGCTCGCGGCTGGTCAGGGCCTGGGAGCTCAAGGAGGACCTGCGGGCCGTCTTCCGGGCAGCCGACGGCTCCGAGGCCGCCGAGCTGCTCGACGACTGGATGCACAGGGCCGCCTACTGCAAGATCGCCAAGGTCGTCGCCGTGGAGAAGAAGGTGCGCCGCCGGCGCGACGACATCATCGCCGCAGTCGAGCTCGGCATCAGCAACGGGCGCGTAGAGGCCATCAACAACAAGATCAAGGTGACGGTGAGGATGGGCTACGGCTTCCGCAACACCGACAACCTCGTGGCCCTGCTCATGCTCAGGTGCGGCGACTGCCAGCCCCAGCTCCCGGGTCGCCCGGTGAAGGCGAGGAAGAAGGGCGTGAAGGGAGCGAAGAGCGTTGCTGCCTAGGCTAGCCCCTTGTCACACAAACTACCGAAGCCTCCTTTTTTCACCTGCTGAAGGTTATCAATCTTCTTATTGAGTATCTCGGCATTCTTTCTTCTGCCAATGCCCTGGCGGGCAGATCCACCCCCCTTTCGGCTGGTTCGGGGGCACAGGCATGCCCTGACGGGCAGATCCACCGCCCTTTCGGCTGGTTCGGGGTCGCAGGCATGCCCTGGCGGGCAGATCAGCGCCTTTTCGGCAGGTTCGGGGGCGCAGGCATGCCCTGACAGACGGCTGCATTGCCCATATGCGTTTTGCGCGCGAGGACCCTGTTGCTCCTGTCAAAAGCGTGGCGAAATGAAGTGGCCCAAAAGAGGGCAGCAGAATACCGAAATCCCAGCTTGAAATAGCTCAGCTATTTGTCACTGTGCGGTTCTGCCTGCTGTGATTAGCCATGCACTGCTGGGGAAGACTCATCTGCTAGAATTGCTTGGACGAAAGGAGACGCAATGGTACTCGACAGATACGCGCGATTTGCTGACAGCGCCGACGTGCTCTCTTGCCCCCTTTGCCACAGCGCCCTGAAGCTGCAGGAAGGGAGCCTCGTATGTCCGAAGAGGCACTGCTTCGATATCGCAAAGCAGGGGTACGTAAACCTTCTAGGGCCCTCCAGGCAGTCAGCCCACTACAGCAAAGAATCCTTTGAGAGCCGCATGGCAATCCTGGAGGCAGGGTATTACGACCACGTGAAAGAAGCCGTCCTCACCGCGGTAGGAAGGGCCCTTTCCCCAAGCGAGGGTCCTGCAGCTGTGAACGCGACGCCATTCCGCGTGCTCGACGCGGGATGCGGAGAAGGCTTCTATGCACGTGCAATCCGAGAAAACCTCTGTGTCGACGTGGTGGCGTTTGACCTCTCAAAAGACGCCATGCTGATGGCGGCCCGCCACGATTCCAGAAAGGCGGTCAAATGGCTGGTTGGCGACCTGACGAACATCCCCGTGCTGAAAGGCTCCATCAACTGCGTGGTGAACGTATTCGCTCCCTCGAACTACGACGAATTCAAGCGCGTTCTCACCCCAACCAGAAACGCCTCCGCGCCAGGAGTGCTGGTCAAAGTGGTTCCAGGCAGCAATCATCTTACGGAGCTGCGCCACCTTGCTGAAGGATCTTTGCGCAGCAAGGAATACTCAAACCAGCTGGTGACCGATTGCTTTGAGAAGCACTTCAAGATGACCGACCGCATCAAGGTGACGCGCACCTTCGAGATGTCCGAAAGGGACGTCCGCGTGTTCGCCGAGATGACGCCGCTGCTGTTCGGCATCGACGCGGAGTCCCTAAATCTATCGCGTGTGAAAAGCATCACCATCGAGGCTGAATTGCTGGTGGGCACCCCTCGCTCCCAAGGCCCTTCATGAGCTCAGCCAGCTCATCATCCTCTTAATTGCAGGGCTGAAGGACAGCCCTTGTCAACCGCCCCAGAAGAAATCTGGCTCTTCGGTGGTTTCTGTGGGAGAGATTCCGGCATAGGCCCAGCTCAGCGGGCGAAAACAACGATCTGGAACTGAAACGGCCCCGGGAGGGGCCGTTTCCGCGTCATC